>JAYWDF010000799.1:0-3584 GCA_043779985.1 Akkermansiaceae bacterium
GCCGTGTGCTGGAGAATCGGAAATTTCTCCACCAGCTTCAAACTCACCGAGGCGAACATAAACAAGGTCAGCAGTCCCAGAAACACGCCCACGCACACCACCCGGATATCCGGAGTCATCGCCACTGCAGCGACCACATTGTCCACGCTTAGACTCAAGTCCATCAACTGGATCGCGATGACCGTGGGCCAAAACGAACGCGGCTTGATCGGAACCGTCGCAGGATCTTCATCCGTCGCCGCCGCGTAGCTGCTCAAATGCTCCGTCATCAGATGAATCAAATAGAAGGCGCCGAGAAATTTCACCCATTCATTCGCCATGATGAAGCCCGCGAAAAACAAGGCCACGATCCGGAAAATGTAAGCACCCGCCAATCCGAGTCGCAACGCACTCTTCTTCTGCTTCCCAGGTAACTGCGACGCCAGTGCCGCGATCGCCAAAATGTTGTCCACCGACAGCAGTCCCTCGATGATGATCAGGGAAATGATGACAGGGGCGACATCCTTGAGGTGGGGCAGGTATTCGGCAATCATAGTTGGAGCGCTCCGACGATGCAGGTCACCCGGCCCGCTGGCAAGGAAAGCCCTGCAGCTCTCAGCGGATCAGAAAGTAAAACGCCACGGCGAAGAAGCCGAACCACACCGATGTGACTTGGGTCACGTTCAGCGCCCGCGCCCCGGAGGATTCCGAGGGATCGTCCGGATGAAAGCCGAACAGCGCCTCGTATTTCACCAACATCCACAATCCGAGTCCTGACCACGCGATGAGAAACAGGCTGAGAAAAATCTTAATAAGAATCATCATGGAGCAAGGAGGTCGGTTGACGGACGCCGCGTCAAGGTTGCCGAGCGGCCCGGCTTCCGCAACCCATTTACCGGTCGTTTTCGCCGATCGCTAGCCATTCGCCGACAACTCCATGAAATCCCGGTCTTCATACCGCGGTTCCCGACCATTCAGAGCCTTCGCCCGGCGGCGGGGCAAGGCCAGTTCCAGAAGATAAGGCACCGCCAGCGCGAGGGCCAAACCGGTCGCCAAGGCCTGAAGAGCCACCTCGCCCAGCAACTCGTCGGCCTGATTGCCGAAAGGCTTTTGCGAAAGGGTCGCATTCGAGTGAACCTCTACCCATTTGGCGGGATTTGCCAACGCTCGCTTCATCTCACCCACCATCGCCCGGGCTGCGAGGACGTCGCTGTAGGCATTGTCCCATTCCCGGCGCGCCGCGTCGATGTCCAGTTTCGCAATAGGATCCGCCGCAGGATCGCCTCGCATGGCGATCAGCTTGGCGAGCGTCTGTTGCTTCGCCTCAGCCTCATCCTCGGCATCGACGACAGAACGTTCCGCGGCTTCGAGACGGGTCTCGACTGCGTGAGTCACGAGCGAGGCCTCGTAGGCACCCAGTCCTTTCACCAGTTCCACCGCCAGATCCCGGGCGAGCTCCTTCTTGGCATTCGTCACCTTGAGCTCGATCATCCCGGTCGCACGATCCTCCGTGGTCTCTATCGATTTCACAACGACCTCCTGCGCAGTGTCCATGTCCATGGTGAGTTGTTTGGTTAGCTCGGTCGCTGAGGCGGCGAGTTCGATGACGTTGTGAGATTTCAGCAGCGCCGCGGCTTCCTGAATCGGACGATTTCCCAAGTATTCGAAAACGACCGCGCTCTGGTAGCGGTTGGGCTTGAGATACAAGGTCAGGCCACCCGCGAGAAACAGAATCAACGGCACCGCACAGAGTCCGAAGCGCACCGTCCATTTCCAACGTGCGTAAACCCGTGAGGGAAGAAATCTGCCGGCTAGACGATTCTTTTTATTCATCCTGATGTTTAAACGGGAACCGCTCGTGAAAGTCAACGGTCGAAACCCGAGCCTCCCACCGCCCTGCGGTAAAATCCCGAACCTGAGGCCCGGCATTGACCTGCGCCGCCGCTGACCTGAAGCTCGCCGCAATGAGCGAGATGATTCTGGGAATTGATTTGGGCACGACGAATTCCGCCGGGGGAGATGCCATCCACAGCTTCCTCGCCAGCCACTACTTTCAAATCGGGACCTCCGCTCTCACGCTATTCATCTTCATCGTCCCCGTCGCGATTCACTGCTTGAAGGATGGCTGTGCAGTGAAGTGGCCAACGGCTCAGCCTGGCAATGCTTCAATACCGGTGAGCGTGTTGAAGCTCACCCGCTTTATGATCGACAGGAATTCGATCATGAAGGGAGTTGCGGCGGCCTCGCGGGTCGTCGCAGCATACAGATTCGCAAACAGGCCGTTTTTCCGGATCGGACGGGAGGTCACATAGTCGCGGTCCAAATAAGGCTGCACCGCCCAACCGGGCATCGCGGCGATCCCGCGCATACTGGCCACCAGCTGCAGGATAGCCACCGTGAGTTCGGTCGTCCGGCGCGTGGGCTCGATGCAGGCAGGCTTCAGGACCTCGCGGATCACGTCGATCCGCTCGTCGGGTATCGGGTAAGTCACCAGAGTTTCCCGTGAGAAATCCCGAGCTTGCAGAAAAGTCTTCCCCCCGAGCGGATGACCGTGCGCCATCAAGGCCAGCACCTGATATTTAAACAAGGGGTGATACGCGACACCTGCCCGCGGCGTCGCCCGCGAAACGATCACCAAGTCAGCCCGATCCTCCAGCAACAATCCAACCGGATCGGGATGAAAGCCCGACACCAGATCCATTTCCACGTCCGGCCAGCCCTCGCGGAATTCATCCATCGACGGCATCAGCCAGTCAAAGCACGAATGACACTCCACCGCCATCCGCAACTGCCCGGACACGCCTTCGAGAATGCGGAAAACATCGCGCTCCGCTTGTCGCAACATGCGGTCCGTGTCATAGGCGGCCTCCAGCAGGCGCTGGCCCACCGGACTCATCTTCAGCGGCTGGCTCTTCCGCTCGAACAGCCCCACCCCCAGTTGATCTTCCCACAGCTTGATCTGGTGGGAAAGCGCGGGCTGGGAGAGATTAAGGCGCTCCGCCGCACGGGAAAGATTTCCCGTTTCGGCGATGGCGATGAGCGAACGAAGCTGACGGATATCGATCATATCTGCGGACGACCATAATCAAAACCGATGATGATCCAAGATTAAATGCACTAGGTGAATGATGCCGCTGGCCTGACACTCGGGGTCATGCCAAGCATCCGCACTCATAATCTAGGCTACCCGCGCATCGGGGAGCACCGCGAACTGAAAAAAGCCACCGAGCTCTACTGGGAAGGAAAACTCTCCCGTGAAGAGCTGGAGGAAACCGGCCGCAAGCTGCGCCGCCAGAACTGGCTCAAGCAGCATGCCGCCGGAATCGATCTCATTCCCTGCAACGATTTCTCATTCTATGATCAAGTCCTCGACACCACCTGCCTCCTTGGAAACGTCCCGCCACGCTTCGGTAAACACGACACCGCAGACCTCGACACCCAATTCCTCATCGCCCGCGGCTCGGCCAAAACCTGCGAAGATGCGTGCGGCTGCCAGAAGGTATCCACCTTCGCCAGCGAGATGACCAAGTGGTTCGACACAAACTACCACTACCTGGTCCCAGAGTGGTCCGAAGGGATCGCGTTCAAGGTCGATACGACCAAAC
>JAYWDF010000800.1:0-10044 GCA_043779985.1 Akkermansiaceae bacterium
AAAACCTCAAGGATTACAAGCAGACCATCCCGCAGCTTTTCCACTACAACGCGCTGCTGCTGGTCTCGAACGGGGTGCAGAGCAAGATCGGCAGCCTGACTGCGGAGTGGGAGCATTTCGGCGATTGGAAGAAGGCGACGAGCGAAGAGGACGTGGCGGCGATCTCGCTGGAGACGCTGCTGCGCGGGACATGCGAGAAAGGGCGCTTGCTGGATCTGGTGGAGAATTTCTGCCACTTTTCCACGCGCAAGGGCGGTGTCAATAAACTGCTGGCACGCAATCACCAGTATCACGGAGTCAATAAAGCGGTGACAGCGTTGCAGGCCTCCAAGGATGGAAGAGTCGGAGTTTTCTGGCACACCCAAGGCTCTGGCAAAAGTTATTCGATGGTGTTTTTTGCCGAGAAAGTTTTCCGCAAGCTGAAAGGCAACTGGACCTTTCTCATCATCACCGACCGGACCGAGCTGGACCGGCAGATTTACGAGGACTTCTCCACCTGTGGAGCCGCCACCGAGCATTGCCAGGCGGGCAGCGCGAGCCACCTGCGGCAGCTGTTGCGCGCGGATCACCGCTATGTGTTCACGCTGATCCACAAGTTCCGCACGGAGCCGGGGACGCTGCATCCGGTGCTGTCGGAGCGGGATGACATCATCGTGCTGACGGACGAGGCCCACCGCAGCCAATACGACACGCTGGCGATGAACATGCGCACGGCGCTGCCGAACGCGAAGTTCGTGGCCTTCACCGGCACGCCGTTGATCGCCGGAGAGGAACGGACGCGCGAGGTGTTCGGCGATTACGTGAGTGTCTATAATTTCCGCCAATCCGTGGAGGACGGGGCAACGGTGCCGCTGTTCTACGAGAACCGGACGCCGGAGCTGCAGATCACCAACCCGGAGCTGAACGAGGAGATTTATCAAACGATCGAGGACGCCGGGCTGGACGACGATCAGGAGGAAAAGCTGCGGAAAGTGCTGGGCCAGCGCTATCACCTGATCACGCGCGAGGACCGGCTGGACGCGGTGGCGAAGGACATCGTCCATCATTTCCTGAACCGCGGCTATCAGGGCAAGGCGATGGTGGTTTCCATCGACAAGCTGACAACGCTGCGGATGTATGAGAAAGTCCGCGCCGAGTGGGAGGCGGAGAAGGCCCGCGTGTTGAAAGCGCTGGCAGGAATGGCGGGCGGTCATCCGGATTTCGCAGGACTCCTCGCGCGGTTGAAGAATCTTCAGGAGACGGACATGGCGGTGGTCGTCTCGCCGGGGCAGAACGAGATTTCCGAGATGAAGGAAAAGGGCTTCGACATCCTGCCGCACCGCGAGCGGATGGGGAAGGAGGACCTGGAAGAGAAGTTCAAGAATCCGGTCGATCCCTTCCGCCTAGTTTTCGTCTGCGCGATGTGGCTCACGGGCTTCGATGCGCCGAACTGCTCCACGCTCTATCTGGACAAGCCGATGCGCGGTCACACGCTGATGCAAACCATCGCTCGCGCCAACCGGGTGTATGGCGACAAGGTGAACGGCCTGATCGTGGACTACGCGAATGTGTTCCAAGAGCTGGAGAAGGCCTTGGCCATTTATGGCTCCGGCACCGGCGGCGGCGAGATGCCGGTGAAGGACAAGAAGGAATTGGTGGAAGCCCTGCGGATCGCGCTGGATCAGGTGGCGGAGTTCTGCCGGAAACAGAACGTGGATCTGGAGGCGATTCCGGATTCATCCAACAAGCTTTTCATCCCGGCGGTGAACCAACTGCTGCGGACGGACGAGGTGACGGATTCGTTCCTCGGCCAGGCGAACGACGTGGCGCGGCTTTACAAGGCGGTGATGCCGGACCCGGTGATTCCACTGTTAGCACCGAGGGCGCAGGTGATCGGCGAACTGGCGAAAGCGGTGCGAGCCGACAAGGACCCGGTGAACATCACGGAAGTGATGGCCGCGATCTCGGGCGTGCTGGATGGCGCGATCGTCGCCGCGCCGCACATCCAACCGGGCGCGGCGGCGAAGACCATTGACCTGAGCAAGATCGACTTCGAGGTGTTGATGCGGAAGTTCGAGAAGACGCCGAACAAGAACATCGAAGCGCAGCAATTGCGGGCCTTGATCGAGCGCAAGCTGGACAACCTGATCCGCCTGAACGCGAGTCGCTATGATTTCCTCGACCGGTTTCAGAAGATGATCGAGGCGTATAACAGCGGCGCATTGAGCATCGAGCAGTTGTTCGCGGAGCTGGTGACCTTCACGAAGGAACTCAACGACGAGGAGCAACGGCATCTGCGTGAGAACATCAGCGAGGAAGAACTGGCGGTGTTCGATATTCTAACGAGACCCGGCCCGGATCTGACGCCAGTGGAAACCGAGGCGATCAAGAAGGTCTGCAAGGATCTGCTAGCGAGGTTGAAGACCGAGAAGCTGGTCCTCGCATGGCGGACCAAGCGCACGACGCGGGCAGCGGTGCGGGTGGAGATCGAGAAGATGCTGGATAGCGGATTGCCTGAGAAATACACGACCGAACTTTTCGAGCAGAAGTGCGGGGTGATTTTCCAGCATGTGCTGGAGAAGTATCCGGATCAGGGGGCGTCGGTTTATTCGGAAGCGGGTTGAGGGCCAGACGCCCCGGAAACGGACCGCGGCGAGACGCCACAGCCACTTTGCGAGGGGAATACCTAACATCGAATTGAAGAAATGAGAAGGACTCGCACGAAGCCGGCGCTGCCGCGGCTGAATCCGGATCTGCCGGTGGCGGCGATTGAGGGCTTGGTGGAGGAGGTGACCGGTGATCGCCGCTAAAGGGAGACGATGAGGGGGGAAATTGGCTGGAGCACTAATGAGCAGGGATCCATGGTGCCGGCTTCGGAGCCCGGGAGGAGGCGACAAGAAGCTCGCTGCTCCGCATCGTTGCGGTGCACGCCGTCTGGCTCGTGCACGGCTCGTTTCAACCCGGCGGGGGGGGCTTGAGTTTTCGGGGGAGATTTGGTGGAAATTTTCCGGGCCGAGGATTCAGACTTGCACCCGGATGGGTGCTTCTATTGACTCCGCCATGGCGGAGATTTCTCTAGGACTTTCATTTGACGACGTGCTTTTGGTGCCGGCTTTGAGCTCGGTTTTACCAGGGGATGCAGACCTTTCCACCCATGTGACGGCGGGCATTCCATTGTTTCTGCCGGTGGTATCGGCGGCGATGGACACGGTTTCAGAACACGATTTAGCGATCGCCCTGGCTCGAGAAGGCGGCATGGGCGTGATTCACCGGGCCTGCCCGATCGACGAGCAGGCGGCGATGGTTTCCCGGGTCAAGCGCTCGGAAAACGCCGTGATTCAACGGCCCCACACCGTCCGCAAGGAGGACAGCGTCGATCACGTCCGCGCGGTGATGGCGAAAAACGGCTTCTCCGGATTTCCCGTGATCGATGCCGATGGTCGCCTCGAAGGCATGGTCACCGGCCGGGATGTCCGCTACCTCGACCGGCTGGATGCGATCGTGGCCGATGTCATGACGCCTCGGGACAAAGTCATCACCGCCCCTGGAAATACCAGCCTTGAGGAAGCGCGGCGGATTCTCTATCAAAACCGCATTGAGAAGCTGCCGCTCATCGATGCGGACGGCCGCCTGGTGGGACTCATCACCGGATCCGACATCGAGAAGCGCATCACCTTCACCAACGCCGCCAAGGACGGCAACGGCCAACTTCGCTGCGGTGCCGCCGTCGGCGTCGGCCCAGATTGTATCGACCGCGGCCGCGTCCTGATCGACGCGGGTGCCGATGCGCTTTTCATCGATGCTGCTACCGGCCATACGCGTCACGTCATGGAGGTCATCAGCAAGCTCCGCGCGCTTTCGAATGTCCCGGTGGTCGCCGGGAATGTGGTCACCGAGCAAGGGGCGCGCGATCTTGTGGCCGCGGGAGCGAGCGCCGTGAAAGTGGGTGTCGGTCCCGGATCGATTTGCACCACTCGCGTGATTTCCGGAGTGGGCATGCCGCAGTTCACCGCGATTCAGAACGTCGCGGGCGTCTGTCGCGAGCACGGCGTGAAAGTCATCGCGGACGGCGGGATCCGCTATTCCGGTGATATCGTCAAGGCGCTCGCCGCCGGAGCCGATCTTGTGATGTTAGGTTCACTCCTCGCCGGCACGCGCGAAAGCCCCGGCCAGACGGTGCAATCCCAAGGCCGCCGCTTCAAAACCTACCGCGGCATGGGTTCCATCGGGGCCATGCAAAAAGGTGCGGGCGACCGCTACGGGCAGAACAGCTCCGGCAAGCTTGTCGCGGAAGGCGTCGAAGGCCGCGTGCCCTACAAAGGCCCGCTGTCCGATGTTATTTTCCAACTCATGGGCGGCCTCAAGTCCGGCATGGGCTACGTCGGCGCGTCCACGATTTCAGAACTCCGCGAGCGCGCCAACTTCGTCCGCGTCACCGCTGGCGGACTTCGCGAAAGCCACGTCCATGACGTCGTAATGACCGAGGAGCCGACCAACTATCAGCCGCTGAGTTGAATTCAGCTTTTCAGTATCTCAGCTTTTCAGTTTTATCCCAAAATGCACGATTCCAACCACGTCGCCGTCCTCGACTTCGGCTCCCAATACACCCAGCTCATTGTCCGCCGCGTGCGCGAGCTCGGGTTCTTCGCCAAGCTTTACGCCATTGAGGATTTTCCGAACATCGGCAAACCCGGCGCGATCATCCTCTCCGGCGGCCCGAAAAGCACCAGTGAGCACGATGCTCCGGATCTCGATTTCGAGGCTCTCAAGGCCTTCAAGGTGCCGGTGCTCGGCGTCTGTTATGGAATGCAGCTGCTGAACATTAAGTTCGGCGGCAGCGTGGAAGCCAGCGACCGCCGCGAATACGGCCCGGCGGATCTGTTCCCGGCTGCCTGCGTCGGACTCTACGAGGGAGTTTCAGCCTGCTCGCAAGTCTGGATGAGCCACTCTGACACGGTGAAGGTCTTGCCGGAAGGGGCGAAAGTCATCGCATCTAACCAGCACGGCACACCGGTCTCGCTGCAATGGGACGAATTGTTTTTCGGCATCCAATACCATCCGGAAGTCACGCATAGCCACGAAGGCTTGCGGATCCTGAACAATTTCCTCGCTCACGCCGGCGACCTGCTGCCGTTCGTCATCGACGATTTCAAACGCGAGATGATCGATAACATCCGCGAAACCGTCGGCACCCGCCAAGTGGTCTGCGGCGTCTCCGGCGGTGTGGACAGCACCGTTCTGGCGGTTTTGCTCCAGCACGCCGGCGTGAAGGTTCGGGCGATCTTCGTGGATAACGGCCTGCTCCGCAAAGACGAGGCGGCGGTGGTCCAGGAGAATTTCAAACGCATCGGCGTGGAGATCGAAACGGTGGATGCTTCCGAGAAATTCCTCACGGCGCTTGCCGGGGAGGGGGATCCCGAAAAGAAGCGCAAGATCATCGGCAACATGTTTATTGAAGTCTTCTGGGACACCGTGGGCGATGCCGAGATGCTCGCCCAAGGGACCCTCTATCCAGACGTGATCGAAAGCGCCTCCAATGCCAAGTCCAAAGCCTCCGTCATCAAGACCCACCACAACCGGGTTGCTAAAATCCTGGAACTCCAGGCCGAAGGAAAAGTGTTGGAACCGCTCGCAGAGCTCTTCAAGGACGAAGTCCGCGAACTCGGCACTGCGCTCGGCATTCCCGAAGACATCCTCCAGCGCCACCCGTTTCCCGGCCCCGGTCTATCCGTCCGCTGCCCGGGAATCGTCGATAAGCAGCGGCTCGACATCATCCGCGAGTGCGATGCGATTTTCATCGGGAAACTCAAGGAACACGGCTGGTATGACAAAGTCTGGCAAGCTTATGCCGGGCTCATTCCGGTAAAAACCGTGGGAGTCAAAGGCGACGAGCGCAGCTACGAATGGGCCACTAACCTGCGCGCCGTGGTCTCCGAAGATGCGATGACCGCCGACTGGGTGGAACTGCCAGCGATCATTCTTCGTGAAACGAGCCACAAGATTCTCAACGAGGTCAAAGGCATTAACCGCGTGCTCTATGACATTTCGACCAAGCCGCCTGCGAGCATCGAGTGGGAGTAAAGTCGCGGCGACCACCGGTCGTGGTGAGTCCGCTGATGAAAAGCGTCAGCGGCGGTTGGTGATCGCCGCTACGGCTTCCAAGGCCTTTACCCGTTCCTGAATCGCCAGTCCGAAGCGGTCGCTCTGGACGGTATCATTCCAGGAGCTGGCCTCGTCGCCCGTTTTGCGCGAGGCGGCAAGCCATGCGGCTTCCTGGCGCGGTCGCAGAACTTCGCTGCGGCCGACCAGCACGCGGACGGTGTTTGCGGGGCTGGGAGTGATGCCGAGCGGGAGAATACGTTCGGTCGTCGCACGAGGCAGGATCCAGAAGACTCGGAGTCCCTCGGTCTCGAAGTAGCTGCTCCACCACGTCTGGACCATCGCATCCGCCTCGGAATCTAGCAATCCGCAGGCGGCGAGCCCGGTTTTCATGGATTCATAGACCGCTGCGGGAAAGCCATCGGCCGCGTGTGCTAGAATTTCTTCCGGAACATCCATCGCTGCGCCGGATTTGAGTCCGCTGCCGCTGGCCCGCCAGGAAACGCGGCCGGCGTTCTGTTGGAAAACGAGGAGATAGGGAATATCGCCGCCGGTCTGGTTTTCCAAATGCAGAACTTCATCAACAGAGATCGAGCTCCGGAGCCCGGGTGTGAAGTTCCCGATACCCCGATAGAAGAGGTAGTTTTCCGTCTCCTGTGAGTCGGTGCGGAGGGTGTTAGCTTCGGGGATCCTGGCCCTCAGCCAGTTGACGGTGTCCAGTGGTTTGAAGACCCGAGTGGTGCGGGATTCTGCTGGGGAAAGGACCTCCACATCCCACTCGATGCCGCCGCGGTAGGGTGTTGAGAAGTCGATTTTCCATTGTTCCGCGGGGACGGGATGATTGATAGGATCGGTGGCTGGATGCGGTTCGGGCAAGGTTTCGCCACCGCTTCGCGCGGGATACCACTGGCTGATCGTGCCACCGTTGAACCCGACATTGACCTTGGCGCGGAAGGCCGTGTTCGAGTGAAAATAGATCACCGGCGTTTCCATTTTCACCGTCACGCCGGTGACGGGTCGCCTGCCCATGCCTTTGCTTTGTGTGGTAAACGCGGGGTAGCCATGGGTCTTCATGACGCTCGCGAGTTTCTCCCGTGAGACGCTCTGGCCGTTCTCAAACCCGAAATGCGAGTGCACGAAGCGGGGGAGAACTTCTTCCTCGCGCTGGAGTCCGGCGAGCAGAATGCCATCGGATCCGGCGACACTGGTGAAGGTGCCCCACTCGTGAACTTCAAACGCGTGGGCGAACTGCAGTGTGAGGGCGAGGAGGCATGCAGTTGTGGTTTTCATCGCATGCGAATACTTGCATGAAATCGGCTTTCCCGGCAAGAACCGTGGGACTCGTTGACGGAGAATTTACAATGCCGAATTCGGCAGCGTGAAGGCCTGGCGCAGCTCGTCCTCGATCACTGCCGCTGCCTCGACCACGCTAATGTCCCGGCCGGCTTCGTTTGCAAGACAGCTCATGCTCACTCCGTCGATGCCGCAGGGGGTGATTGCGAAAAACGGCGGCAGGCATTCACGAGTGATGTTGATCGCGAACCCATGCATGGAAATCCATTTCCGCACGCCGACGCCGATGGACGCGAGCTTGCGGTTTTCCACCCAGACGCCGGTGAGTCCATCCCGCCGCCCTGCCTCCACGCCGAAGCGGCGGCAGGCGCGGATGAGGGCGTCTTCGAGCTTCCGGAGGTGCTCGTGGAGGTCCTTGCCGCGGGGTGTGAGATCGAGAATCGGATAGCCGACGAGTTGGCCGGGACCGTGATAGGTGGCCTGCCCGCCGCGGTTGATTTCGTGGACGGGGTAGGGGAGGGAGGCGGGATCGCGCAGCGAGGACTGGTCGCGCAGGCGGCCGATGGTGTAGACCGGTTGGTGCTCTAGCAGGAGAATGGTGTCGCTTCCGCTGCCGTCGAGAATGGCGGCCACGTATTGCTCCTGGAGATGAAGTCCGGCTTGGTAGTCCAAAGGCTCGGTAAGATGGAGGATTTGAAACATAGTTAGACGAGGCGACGCTCGAGGAGTTTCGCTTTGAGGGGATCGGACGCCTGGAGGTGCGCCATACCGATGGCGAGGGCATCCGCGGCATCCGGCGGCGGCGTTTCAGATAGACCGAGCACCGCGCGCACCATGAAGGCGACTTGGGATTTGTCGGCATTGCCATTGCCGACGACGGCCATTTTGACCTTCTTCGGAGAGTATTCATAGACGGCCAAGCCGTGATCGGCCGCCGCGATGAGGGCGGCGGCGCGGGCGGCACCCATGGAAATAGCGGTCTGGTGGGACTGCACGTAGATGATACCCTCGACGGCGACTTCGTCGGGCTGGAACTTCTGGATCACGTTGACCAGATGGGTGCGAATCGCCGAGAGTGCCGCGGACTGCGGGATTTTCTGCGGGATGGAAATCACGTCATAGGCGAGCACCACCGGCTTGCGCGGATCCCCTTCGAGCACGGCATAGCCGGTGTTTCTAACTGCCGGATCGATGGAGAGGACGCGCATGTCGGGAAGCGGTAGCACTGCTAGGAGTGCGGCAGCGTGATTTGGAGCACGGTGGATGCCTCCCTGGCGACCAGCATCTTGCCATTGCGGGGGAGTAGCAGAAATTGGCCCTTTTGGAAGCGTCTGCCACCGGCGCTTTCCAACTCGCCCTCGACGACGGAGAGGATGGAAAACTGTTCGCCACCAGGGTTGGCGATGGCTTGGCCCGCTGCGAGGAACTTGCGGTCGGTTTTGAAATACTCACAGCTTGCAAGATTGTCGCCGACGGGCAAGTCCATCGTCGGCTCGAAGTCTTGGAAATCGATGCTGGCAAGCGACTCGCCGACGTGGAGTTCGCGGGGTTGGCCGTCGAGACCGAGGCGGTTCCAGTCGAACACACGGTAAGTGGTGTCGGAGTTCTGTTGGATTTCATGAATCAGAAAGCCCGCACCGATCGCATGCAGGCGTCCGGAGGCGATGAAAATCGAGTCGCCCGATTTCGGGGTGATGGCGTGCACGCAATCGGCCACGGTGCCATCCGCGATGGAGCGCTCGAACGCCTCGCGGGTGACCCCGGCTTTCAGTCCGACATAGAGCTTGGCCGCGGGATCGCAATCGGCGATGAACCACATCTCGGTTTTCGGCTCGCCGCCGAGGCCTGCGGCAAGATGCACCGGGGGATGGACTTGGATTGAGAGGTCGTCGCGGGCGTCGAGCACCTTGATCAGAATCGGAAAGCGGGAGTGGTTTTGATAGCCTTGGCCGAAGAGTTCTTCGCGGTGCCTGGTCCAAAGGTCGTGGAGTGAAGTCCCTTGGAAGGGGCCCTGGTCCACGATGGATTGCTCCTTTTCGCGGTCAACGATTTCCCAGGATTCGCCGAAGGGCTTGTGAGGATCGGGGAGAGAGCGACCATAGTTGCGCTCAAGTTCGCGGCCGCCCCAGACGCGTTCCATGTAAAGCGGAGAGAAGGTAATTGGTTCCATGCGGGAGAGGAATAGGCGGGCGCTTTCGGCATTGCAATTCCCGATAAAGCCCGCGGTTGACCCGCTGGCAGTTTGCGGCGAGATTCGGGGCGTTTTGTTGGACATAGAAACAAGGGGCCCAGTCCCCGCAGACCCGCCCAAGAAGCGCAGGAAATTCCGCCGCTGGTGGATTCTCGGCGTGCTGGTGCTTGGAGCGCTCTGGCTGAATGGCCCGGGCCTGCGCTTCATCGCACCCCGACTCGCCGTGCGATTTCTCGAAAAGGCCGGAATCCGGGGGAATTTCAAAGTCCAGGGCAGCCTTACGGGTGGCATTTCATTCTCCGATCTGCGGATCGAGGGCGACAAGGAACTGGCGAGCCTCACCATCGACAGCGTCGTCCCGACTTACCAATGGAACGGGTTGTTCAAGGGGAAGTTGGAGGCGCTCGCGATCGATGGCGTGCACGCCGACGTCCGGCTCGGGCTGAAGCGCAAGGATGAGCAGGGGAAAACACCGCTGGATC
>JAYWDF010000801.1:0-3571 GCA_043779985.1 Akkermansiaceae bacterium
GAGATGGAGGCGCTCGATCTACGGCGCGAGACATTTCAGCCGAATTGGAACTACTCACTCGCGTCAAAATCCATCATTTGATTTTGCGGGCGTCCTAAGAATCGTGCGTCGGAAAGCACTTCCAAAAACTTACTTATCTATTTCCTCTATTCATGAAATCCATCCTCATCAGCCGCTCCATCCTCATTCTTGCGGCAAGTTTTCCATTAACTGCGGTGATTGCTGACACCCCTCCTGCTGCGCTGGAGCTCGTCGCATCGTATCCAGCGCCGGTAGTTTCTACCTCCGGCGGAGTGATCAATAAGCAACTGGCCGAATCGGAAGCACCTCGCGCAGTGCTGTCGGAGCTGCCGGTTCGTCCCACGCGCAGTCAGCTTGAGGGATTGCGAATTGAAGGGTTGATGTTGATCTCGTCTCCCGCTGCGGCTGACCTGAGCGTTCGCGACGAAGAAGAACTTGCAGCGACACTCAAAGCCTACGGCTCCAGGAAAAACCCCGATGATGCGACTGCGCTGGAGACCTATATTTCCCGCAACCCATCCAGCCCATGGACACCGGGGTTGAGGGTTACCTACGGGGCGCGATTATACCATCAAGGGCGTTTCTCGGAAGCATTGGATTGCTTCGAGAAAGCGTGGAGCGCACTCAAGGACTCGGAGGATACGAAGGTCCGTGAGGCGTCTGTTTCCGCCGCTGCTGAACTGGCAAGTCTCTACGCCCGTTTGGGTCGTATGGAGGAACTTCGCGCTGTTTTGAAGGAAGTAGAAAGTCGGCCGGTCTCGGGTGCCAACACTGAAAAGATTCGCATGGCGGCCGAAGGATTGGCATCGATGACCGACATGCCGGAGCATTCGTTCAAGTGCGGACCATTCGCTCTCCGCAATATCCGTGAGTCGCTTGGCCTGCAACCGGCCTTGCATCCGTGCATCGATAAGAAAAAGTCCACGGCGAAGGGGATTTCACTGGCCGAATTGCAAACGTTGGCCGGAGAGATGGAAATGGACTGGGTAGCCGCAGAACGGGATCCCGGCACCGAGCTTCCGCTACCCGTGCTCGCCCATTGGAAGGTCGGACATTACGCCGCCGTCTTGAAAAAAATGGAGGATGGTCGCCTGCTGGTGCGGGATCCCACGTTCCTTCACGATTTCCTGATAGCCCCTGAAGTGTTCGACCGGGAATCGAGCGGAAGGTTTCTCGTGCCACGACAGGCACTAGGCCGGGGGTGGAAATCATTGTCTGCAGACGAGGCTGCGGCGGTTTTCGGAAAAGGTGCGCCCACTTCCAAAGATCCGGATGACGCTCCCTCCAAGTGTCCTAAAAAGTGCCCTGGCATGGCAGTGTATGATTTTGACTTGTTCAAAGCGGGACTGACCATCATGGACACTCCGCTTTGGTACAATCCTCCCTACGGGCCATCCATCGAGTTTAACCTGATCTACCGTCAGCGGAGCGAGCAGGTGCTGGATGCCTCCGCCTATGGCTTCGGACCCAAATGGACGTCCAACTGGTCGTCTTATCTCCAGCAATCCGATAGCTCTGGAAATATGATCGCTTTTCTTCCCGGAGGCGAACGGGAGACCCACTCATACAATACCATTGATGGAGGATATGACCTCCAGCAACGCGGACTCAGGAAGCTGGTCAAGACTTCCTCAAACCCGGAGACCTACGAATTGCGCAATACGGATGGCTCAAAATTTACTTTTTCCCGTTTGCTGACCACCGGTGGCTATCCGAAACACATGCTCACCTCGATGTCCGATGCGCAGGGCAACACCCTGAATTTGTCCTACAATGGATCGAACCGACTGACCGCTGTAACGGACTCCCTCGGTCAAACTTCCAATTTTTTCTACGAAAATGCCTCGTTTCCTCATCTCGTTACCAAGATCTCCGATCCTTTCATCCCCAGCGGTGGCATCCGCCGTTCCGCCGTTTTCGCTTACGATCCCACCGGGCGCTTGGTCAAAATAACCGATCCCGAAGGCATCGAATCGTCATTCACCTATGATTCCTCCCAACCGGATTTCATCGCCAGCCTCACCACTCCCTATGGCACTACCAAGTTTGTCACGAATCCTGCCACTTCCGGCCTTACCCAATACGTGGAAGTGACCGATGCTCTCAACCGCAAGGAGCGCGTCGAGTATCGCAGCAGCTTTGCGGGAGCGACTTGGCTGCCAGGCTCCGATCCAGAAGAAGAACTGCCGGACTCCGCGCTCATCCAGAGCAAGAACGACTATCTCTATTATGGAAATACCCTGCATTGGGATAAAAAAACCTACGCTCACCACCCGCCTAATCCTGTTACGGGACTTAATTACGACAAAGCCGTGCGTCACAAATGGATGTGGCATCCGACCGTTTCCTACCGTCCCATCGGTGTCATTTCCAACATCAAAAAGCCCTTCGAGAGCCGCATTTGGTATGAGTATCCGGGGCAGGTGACAACCGGCTTCGGCATTCAAATGGGGACGTCCGAGCAGCCTTCCAAAATCGGCCGCCGCATCAGCCCCACTGAAACTCAAGTAGACCAGTATGAAACCAACGAACTGGGGAATACGACCAAGCACACCGACACCCTCGGTCGCGTCCGCAAGTGGACATACGCCGCCACCGGCATGGACCTCCTCACCGTGAAACAGCAGAACGGAGCCAGCGACGAAACACTCGCCACCTTCACCTACGACCCCACCGATCCGCCACGCCACCCGCGCACCGTCACCGACGCCTCCGGCCAGATCACCACGTTCGCATGGAACGCTCGCGGCCAGATCGAGGGAATCACAAAGCCTGGCGGCTTGTTCACCGATTGGATTTACAACTCGAACGGCTACCTCACGTCCGTGGATGGCCCGCTAGCCGGGACGGCGGACACCACCAGCTATAGCTACGATCTTTACGGCCGCATCAGAACGAAAACCAGCCCCGGCAGCCACACGCTCACCTACGATTACGACAAACTCGACCGACCCACCCTCGTTACCTACCCGGACCTCACCAAGGAACAATTTTCCTACCAACGTCCCGATGGCCGCAAAATCCTCGATCTCACCCACCACAAGGACCGGGAAAACCGCTGGACTCTTTTCGGCTACGACGCCCTGCGCCAGCGCGTTGCCATGATTGATCCACTCAACCGCGTCACCCGCTACAACTGGTGCTACTGCGGAGCCCTGCAGGATCTTCACGATGGCGAGGGCAACCACACCCACTGGGACTACGACATCGGCGGCCGCCTCCTGAAAAAGACTTATGCGGACGGCACCCAGCACAACCACACCTACGACCTCGCCGGCCGCCCTTCCACCGTCACCGATGCCAAAGGACAAGTGAAAACCCACACTTATTACAAAGACGGCCAGCTCGCAGAGACCGCCCACACGAATTCCCAGCACCCCACCGCCAATGTCAGCTTTACCTACGACGCCATCTATGGTCGCCTCAGCCAGATGACCGACGGCACAGGCACCACCGGCTACACCTACCATCCCGTGGACGGCTCCACCTTTGGCGCTGGAAATCTCCACACCATCGACGGCCCGCTCGCGAGCGACACCATCGCCCACAC
>JAYWDF010000802.1:0-3561 GCA_043779985.1 Akkermansiaceae bacterium
GACTTGGCAAGCCGCACATCGCAGACGTAGCGGTAGTTGGCGCTCTCATAGATAAAGCGTTTTTTCTCGGGGTTCTCCTCGACCGTGCTGATTTCCGGATCCTCGCTGAACTTGATCATTTGCGGCCAAGGGGCGTCGAAATTGGCGGTTTTCCCATCGTCCTCGGTGGCGGTCGCGGTTTTTCCGTTCTCAAGCAGACTGCGGCTTTCCTCGACGTATTTGCAGTCCGGGGCTGAGAGCTTCTCAAGCGGGTAAGGGATTTCGCGGCCGTCTTTGAGTTTGAGGAAGACGGTTTTGTCTTGGACCCGCAGGAGAGTCGCTTCGATTTTCCGGTCCTGAATGTCAGTCCAAGAGCGGAGTTCCGCAGCGTGTGCAAGACCCAGAAGCAATAGGAAATAGGAAAGTTTTCGCACGGGAGGTGGGTTTTTGATACCGCAGGCTAAGTGATATTTGCCGGGAGTCGAGCAGAGGCTTGAGGCGTGGGCTTTCAAAAGTAAGTCCGCGGCTAAGTCGCGGCTTGGAAATCCCGCGATCGCGGTCATGGTTCCGCCGCGCCCATGGACGAATCCGGAAAGAACGAAAAAACGACGCTTGAAGAGCCAATCCCGGCGCCTCCGGGACTGCGGCAGGACTTGATGGTTCTGATGAAGGTGCGGCTGAACTTCTTCGTCCTGGTCACGACGTTCTTTGGGTTCCTGTTATATTCCCGCGGTGTGGATATGAACTGGATGAAACTGCTCCATACCATCGTCGGGACGGGGGCGGCGGCATTCGGCTCGGCGGCTTTCAACCAGCTCATGGAAGTGGATCTGGATGCGCGGATGAAGCGCACGGCGGACCGGCCGCTGCCGTCCCGCCGGATGGATCCGCTGGTGGCCTTCGGCATCGGCTGGGTTTTATCGGCCATCGGGATCATCCACCTGGCAGCCCAAGTGGGAAATCTAGCCGCCTACCTCGCTGCGGCCACGGTCGCGATTTATGTATTTATTTACACGCCGATGAAACGCTTCAGCTCGGCGAACACCTTGGTCGGCGCGGTTACGGGAGCGGTTCCTCCGGTCATCGGCTGGGTGGGTGCGGGTGGCTCGATCGGTTGGGAAGCGTGGTTCCTTTTCGGACTATTGTTTTTCTGGCAGCTTCCGCATTTCATCGCGATCAACTGGCTCTATCGTGAGGAATATGAATCGGTGGGTTACAAGATGTGGTCCAATGCCGATCTCAGCGGACGCAAAAGCGGCCTGCTCGCCACGATGTTCGCACTCATGCTCGCGATCGTTTCCCTGATGCCCGCCTTCCTGGGATTCGCCAACCTGCTGTGGACGATCATCGGGCCCTTGCTGGCGTTGCTGATGATGGCGCTCGCATTGAAGTTCACCCGCGACGGTGAACGGACCTCGGCGCGCCGCTTGTTTTTCTTCACGCTGCTGTATATCCCGGTCGCCTTTTTGGTGTTGGTGTTCGCGTGGAAAAACTAACCACGGATCCGTCATGAATGAGTTGATCGCATCCACGCAGCGACTGGCGGAAGAACTGAGGGAACTGGCGTTTTCACCACCGGTGGCATGCGTCTACCGCACTCTGGATTACACCTGGCAGGCGCACCGGGAATACCTGAAACGCTTCGGCCAGGGTCGCAAGCGCGTGGTATTCCTTGGCATGAACCCCGGCCCCTTCGGAATGGCGCAGACCGGCGTGCCCTTCGGCGAGGTCGAGGCAGTCCGCAACTGGATGGGGATCGAGATGCCGATCGACAAGCCGGCCCAGGAGCACCCGAAGCGCCCGATCGATGGCTTTCAATGCAAGCGCTCGGAGGTGAGCGGACGCCGCTTGTGGGGCCTGTTTTCGGAGCGCTTCGCAAATGCGGAGGCGTTTTTCAAGGACCACTTTGTGCTGAACTACTGCCCGCTGGTGTGGATGAGTGCCACGGGCGCGAATCTAACGCCCGACAAGCTGCCTGCAGCGGAGATGGCTCCGGTCGAGCGGGCCTGCCTGCTGCATCTTGAAGAAGTGATCGGGATCATGCAGCCTGCCTGTCTGATCGGCGTCGGCGCCTTTGCCGAAGAACGCTTGCGGAGTGCGGCCAAGGCTAGCGGAAGTTCTGCGATGCTCGGGCGAATTCTTCACCCGTCACCTGCATCACCTGCGGCGAATCGAGGGTGGGCGGCTGCGGCAAGCAAGCAACTGCTTGACCTCGGCGTCTGGTGACACCACTTAATCCAGAGTCGTCAGAAGCTGCTTGATCAGGAGCGTGTCCTCGTCCCGGCCGATTTGTTCGAGCGCCTGATGGAGATTGTTGAGCAAGCGGATGAGGATCGCGCCCGGATCCACCGGGAGGCGCAGGAGGTTCCGCTCGCCACGGCTGAGTTCGGGACTTTCTAGCAGGGTAGACTGGAGATGGAGTTGCCCGTGATCGAAGCAATCAATGACAATGGGAAAGCCGTCTTCGAAGATCCGACACATGAAATGCCCGGGGAAGTTCACCCCTTCGATATCGAAGCCGAGGCGTCGCCCGACCAGAATGAATATCACGCAAAGTCCAAGCGGATTGGAGCGACCTTCCGCGATGCACCAAGCGAGGTCGGAGTTGCGCGGGTCGTAGTAGTCTTCTTGGTTGCCGGTCAAACGGACGCCATTGAAGAGAAACACGCGGAGTTCGTTGGCGGTGGTGACTTGATCCTCGGCGGCCTCTTCAGCGAGCAGATCGAGCGCATCGGACAGAGGTTGGCGCAGTGAAATGCCGTCGTGAAGGAAATCCGAGAGGGTGCGGAGCAGGGCTTCAAATGATTCCCAATCTTCCTGCAAAGCGGCAGCCCCACCCGTCGGAGCGATCCATTCGCGGATAAGCGTTTCGCGGCGCGGGGGACTCAGCATCTCGGTGAGTAGGGCGCGCTCCTGGCGGCTGAGCGACCGCGGCTGCATGGCGAGCCACTCGCTGACGTCGCCACCGCAGAGGGCGAAGCGCTCCGCTACGCGCAAGCGGACGGCGGGTGTCTCGTCATCAAGGAGCCGGAGAAGGGCGCCGAGCTCGTCTGAAGTGGGCGGCTCTGCGTTCATCGCAGTGATCAAAGGGGATCAGGAGGCGGGGTGAAAAGATGGTGCGGGATACTGGGTTCGAACCAGTGACCCCCTCCGTGTCAGGGAGGTGCTCTACCACTGAGCTAACCCCGCATAGGTCGTGCCCGCTAGGGGCGGGGGAAGCTAGGATGGAGCCCGCCCGCGATGCAATCCCTTTTTTCGCTAAAACCCGAAGGCATCACCCAGCCATATGCCGCAGGAAATCTAACCTACGATTTTGAAACCCGAGCAATTCTCTAGCAGAGGAATTTTCACGGCGGTCAGCTTGGTGACATGATGGGCGACGGCGGACTCCTCGGCGATTTCCTGGATGAATGATTCCACCTCGGCGGCCTCACCCATCACTTGCAGCTCGACGCTGCCATCCGCTAGATTTCGCACCCAGCCGCAGACATCGAAGCCGCGCGAGAGATCCTTCACGGTGTAGCGGAACCCGACGCCTTGGACGCGGCCCTCGAAGATGACTTGCTTGGCCACCATCGGCTC
>JAYWDF010000803.1:0-3556 GCA_043779985.1 Akkermansiaceae bacterium
CGGGTGTTTTCATGGGGGTGGGGGGCAGAAGCAGTTCAACGGGCCGAGCGAAGGTTGGCAATTACGGATGATTTTGACTCGGTCTATGGATTTTTTGATAAATTTATAACGCTGGTAATGAACGAGTTAGGCCATTATGTTGGTTGTGACAACTAAGCTATACACATTTGCGTAATAGCAAGGAACCTTGATGAGCTTTCCGATTGTTCCGTGGAGGGCTGCCGGGGGGGGATTGTTGGAAGCTGCGGAGATTTGGGGGATCGGCCTTGATCCCGGTGGATTGTGGTTAAATATTCCGTGCAGGAAGCCTGAGGATAGATGCAGGCTTTGATTTTTTTCGCACCCGACCGCTCTTTGAAATGATCCCTACGCCCAGTCAGATTTTCGCCAGCTTCGAGCGGGGTGAGATGGAGCGCGAGGAAATGCATGCGCTCATGGCCGTGCACGCGCGGGAGCTGATCGAGGAAATGGAGGAGGATTATCAGAATCCGGCGGCGGCGTGGATCGAGAGCCTGCTGGCGAGACGGGCGGCTGGCCGGCTGGTGCGCCGCCATGGAGCGAGGCTTGTGCGCGAGGTGTTAGGCGCTCTGGCGGAAGTGTCGGGTTTCCCGCCGGCGCGGTATTTGTGGAATGCTGCACACCCGGATGTGCCGGTGCATTGTTTCTTCAGAATCCGCAGGGAGCCCGTTTTCCGAATCCTCAATCTCGAAGCGAAGTCCGGTGAGATCCGCGTGCACATCGAGCACGGGCTGTCAACCAGAGGGAAGGGGATTCGGATCGAGTTTCTTCTCAAGCGCGACCGGCATTGGAAATTGCAAGCGGAGCCGGTTTAGGGCGGAGTGACGCTCACGAACGCTCGGATTTTAAGAAGCAGCGCGGGGCCGATGCCGTTCACGCGGTCCAGATCGGCCACCGAATCGAACGGTCGCGCTTCGATGATATTCAGGGCGGTTTTTTCACCGACACCGGGCAGGCTCATCAGTTCGTCCCGCGCTGCGTGATTGAGATCCACAGGCCTTCCTTCCACCGCCTTGCGGGTTCCCTTCGCTGCCTCCAGTTCGGCGATTTCGTCTCGGGCTTGCTTGCGGATGTTTGCGAGCTTTTCCCAATCGGTTTTTGCCCACGCGCCACGACCCGCGCGCGCGGCGACAAGTTCCAAATCGGCGAGTTGTTGACGCCATTCACCGCCGCTCGTGCCATCGGGGAGTTGTCGCACCACGCCGAACGCCCGGGCGAGTCCTTGGGAAACAAGCCACTCAGAAAGGTTCTTGCCCTCTGCCGTTTCCACGATTCCGTAAATCCGCTCAAAGCGCCCGTCGCCCCGGCCATCGGCGAAGGTGGTGTAGACCGTGAAGGGCTGGGCCAGCACCCGGCGGGTTTCGGATTTCGCTGCCTCTCCAAATGATTTGGCCAGCAGGATGTCATCAATGCCGAAATAACGACGCTGGTCTCGCAGGCGTCGTGCGTTCGAGTCATCGCCATTGACATGCATTTCAAGACAATCCGCGCCATAGAGACGGATCGTCTGCTCCTTGCCGTCTGGCAAACGCACTGCAAAGCTGTCGCCATCCGCCCACTCGGTCTCGACGAGCACGCACCCGGCGAACTTCTTGAATTCCTCACTGGCGATGCAGGGAAGTCCAGCGAGGGCGAGGACTAGTAAATAGCGTATCATGAGGAACGGGTAGCATTCCCCGTGCTTCTCCACAAGCGCGGTCCCAATGTGATACAGGCGATGAACAGCCCCGCCGCCAAGCCCCACCAAATCCCGATCGCTCCCAGGTGCAGACCGAAGGCCAGGCCCGCACTGACCGGCAAGCCGACGAGCCAATACGCGACGAAGCCCATAACCGCCGGAACCCTCGCGTCCCGCAGCCCACGCAACATCGCCGACGAGGCGACCTGCAGGCTGTCAACCAGTTGGAACACGCCCACAATCACTAACAATGAGCTCGTCAGCGCGATCACCTCCGGGGCCTTGATGAAGAGCGAGGCAAGAAATCTACCGAAAATCAGGAAGGAAACCGCCGCCATCAGCGAATAGCACCCCGCCAGGAACCACCCCGAGATGACCATCGGGTGCAGCCGCTGCAACTCACCCGCGCCATGCGCCTCGCCGATCCGGACGGTCAGCGCCATCGAAAGCCCGAGCGGCATCATGAAAGCGGCGGAAGCCAGTGTGATCGCGATCTGATGGGCCGCCATCGAGACCTGGCCGAAGCTACCCATCATCAGCCCGGCCAGCGAAAACGCGGAGACCTCGCATACCATCTGGATACTCGCGGGCAATCCCACCGAAAGCAGCCGCCGCAGATCCGCGAAATCCGGCGCGCGGAACCAGCGGTAAGGCACCCACTCACGCAGCCCCCTGGCTCGTATTAACCAGCCAAACATCACGCACAAGATCGCGGTTCGGGAAATCAGGGTTGCCCACGCAGCCCCCTCGAATCCGAGCGCCGGGCAGCCGAATTTCCCGTAAATCATCACCCAGTTCAGCGCCACGTTCAGCGCGACTCCGCCGAGGAAGATCCAGAAAGGTGGCCACGGGCGGTTCAAGGCATCGGCATGGTTTTTCAATGCGATCGACGCGAGTGCAGGAATGATCGACGCCATCACGATCCGGAAAAAGCCCACCGTCCGCAGAGCGACCGCCGCCGGCTGCCCGAAAAGATCGAGATTTGCCGAAATGATCCAGGAAATCGCAAACAACACCAAGCCCAGTGCCGTCGCCACGTACAGCCCGTGGCGGCAGCTCCCGCGGGCGCCCGGGGCGTCGTTCGCCCCGCGCGAGTTCGAGGTGAACACCGAAATGCCGCTCAGCAGGCCGATGCCAAAAACGAACGGCACATAGAAAAGCGAGTTGGCAAACGCCAGCGCCGCCAAATCCGTGACCCCCAGATGCCCGACCATCAAGGTATCGGCCACCCCCAGCAGCATCTGGCTGAGCTGCCCGATCATTAAAGGCAGCGCTAAACGAAGCGTAAGCCGGGATTCATGGAGGAACTTCATGCGTGCTGCGCTGTGTTGTGCCGATGGGTTGCTTTGTCCATGACATTGTCATCAGATGAAATAATGCGGCAATCCTACACATTTTACCGTTGCCCTCGCCGCGAGAGGTGCTACATCTCCGGCGTCGCGAGCGGCAACGGACCTCCGGGAACGCAGTGGAATCGCGACGAAGTGTAATGCCTCGGTAGCTCAGTTGGTAGAGCAGTTGACTCTTAATCAATTGGTCCATGGTTCGAATCCATGCCGGGGCACTTCTTTTCAATGACTTGCGAGTTTGTGCAAGTGCTGGAATTGCAGGAATCTTGACGCGATGTGGCGTTTGTGGCACCGTTGGGAATGCCGAAACGACCAGATTTCCAACCTTTTCAGAGGGGAGACAAGTGGATCATTTCCATTCCTCCGGGGATGAGCGCCAGCGGAAAGCGGGTGCGAAAGGTGTTCGCGGACAAAAGGGCAGCCGAGAAATATGGCGGTTCCTTGCGAGCAAGCCACCACAAAGGCATCAGGGGAGCCATGATTTCCGCCATTCTCGCTCGGGAGGCGATGG
>JAYWDF010000804.1:0-3555 GCA_043779985.1 Akkermansiaceae bacterium
CTTCCGCGGTGGCATCGGTGGCCACTCCGGAACGAGCGGTCATGATGAGATTCACGGCACACAGGCCGAAGCCGAGCAGATAGAGCGCGCCACCGAAGGATCGGAAGATGTAGAAGATCTTGATTTGTTGGAGTGTCTCAAGGAATTCATATTTCAAGGTCGCGCCGCCCGGATTGGTCTCGCTGAGCATGAGGCCTTGCATGATTCCCGCCGCCCACATGGCAGCCACATAGAGAAGGATGCCGACAAGTCCGACCCAGAAGTGCATGTTAGCCAGCGATTTCGACCACAGCTTCGTATTCCAGAGACGGGGGGCGAGCCAATAGAACATCCCCGCGGCCATGAAGCCATTCCAGCCGAGAGCGGCGGAGTGCACGTGGCCGATGGTCCAGTCGGTGTAGTGGGACAGGGCATTGACGGCACGGATCGAAAGCAAGGGACCTTCGAATGTCGCCATGCCATAGAACGTCACCGCTGCCGCGAAAAACTTCAGCACCGGGTCGGTCCGAAGCTTGTCCCACGCGCCCCGCAGCGTCAGCAGCCCGTTGAGCATGCCCGCCCAGGAAGGTGCCCACAGCATGAGCGAGAAAAGCATTCCCAGGTACTGCAACCACTTCGGCAGCGAAGTGTTGAGAAGGTGGTGAGGCCCGGCCCAAATGTAGATGAAGACCAGTGCCCAGAAGTGAATGATCGAGAGCCGGTAGGAATAGACCGGACGATCCGCCGCCTTCGGGATGAAATAATACATGATCCCGAGAATCGGCGTCGTTAGAAAGAATGCCACGGCGTTGTGCCCGTACCACCATTGCACCAGACCATCTTGAACCCCACCGAAGATCGGATAGGAATGCGACCAAGAAGTGGGGATCGAAAGGTGATTGACGATGTAAAGCAGCGCGATGGTGACAATCGTCGCGATGTAGAACCACAGTGACACATAGAGCGCACGTTCATTCCGCTTGGCCAATGTCCAAAAGAAGTTCACTCCGAAAATCACCCAGATCACCACCACTGCGAGGTTCAAGGGCCAGATCAGTTCGGCATATTCCTTACCGCGGGTCAATCCGGCGGGAAGCGTGAGCGCCGCGCCCAGGATAATCGCCTGCCAGCCCCAGAAATGAATACTTGAAAGCCAATCCGACGCCGTCCGCACCTTGCACAGCCGCTGGGTAGAGTAGTAAATCCCCGCGAACGCCATGTTCCCCACGAATGCAAAAATCACCGCGTTGGTGTGGAGCGGCCGGATCCGCCCGAAGGTGATGTAAGAGAGGCCCTCCGCCTTGAACAATCCAAAGGTGATCGTCTCCAGGAACTTGCCGTTCATTTGCCACCAGGAAAGCTGGGTCGCAGCGAGAACGCCGACTAACATGCCAACAATGCCCCAGCAAAGGGATGCAATCATGAAGCGCCGGACACTCCGGTCGTCGTAAGTAATGGTTGTGGTCGTAGACATAGGGGATAATTGAGAATTTTCAGGGACGGCTCGTCTCCGCCGGTCTGATGGGGTCCGGGGCCTCGTTGAGCGGAAGCAACGAATCACGCTCCAGGCTCTTGTTCCGACAGCGCCGATATTCCGCGGCAAAGCAGCAAATAAAGATCCCCGCCAGGCAGCTGCTGACGAGAATGGTAAGGGCGAGAACGTTCACACCTCCATACCATCGCGTTTTGATGGACCCGGCTGCGCATCGATTGCTCAAAACCCCGCGCATCCTCTGATTTGGGAAAACCGCAGCCTCAAAAAAGCGGCAGCCCCGGACCAGGACTGCCGCACACATACCACAACCATCAATGAATCAAAGACTTACAACCTGATCCCGGTAAACACCCGGCGTCACGGTCTTCCGCTCGGCGGCATCGTTCCGCACTTCCACGTCGCCCTCGATCACCACGCCCTCGGCGAAATGCACCACGCCGGAAACCTTCAACGAGCCGCACTTCACCAAGCTTGGAACCCCGAGCGGCTCCAACTGGTCGACAAGCTTGTAGTCGTCCGACAAAATAATGTTAGGCGGCACTCCCCGCCGGCAGGCGGCGAGGCGGACCTGGCCGTCATCGAGCACTTCATACGCGTCGGAGCGCAGCGCCAGCAGATCCCCCGTCGTCTTCACCGGCGCGAAACGACTGCGCGGCACGTCAAGCGCCGCAGCCCCCTCGAAGCACTCGATCGCCGCGCCCATCGCGATTTCCAACTGCACCACCGGCGTGGACTTCTTGTCGCGAGGATCGATGGTTTTGTTATTCCGGATCATCGGCAGCGGCAGCACCCCAGAGTCCGCCGCGAGTTGCTCTTTGAGCAAATCGAGTCGCAGCCAAAGGCTGTTGGTGTTGAAGTAGCGGTGCCGCTCGATGTCTTGAAATTCCTCGATATTTTCTTCCGGACACTGCGCGACTTCACGCAGCAGCAAGCGCCCGTCTGATTTCCGCACCGCGAGGTGGCCGCCCTTGCGATCGGCCGCCGTGCGACGCGTCACCTCCATCAGAAAGGGGGCTCCGGACTCTGCGAAATAACGCAGGATCGCCGGATCCAGGATCGCGCCGAGATTGTCGGAATTCGAGACGAACGCATAGCGCACCCCCTCCGCCAGCAAGCGGTCCAGCCAGCCGCTCCCGACCAGCGCCGGGTAGAGATCGCCGTGGCCCGGTGGACACCATTCATGATCGCAGTCCACCGGCCATTCGGCGGGCTCGAAGGTCACCGCATCGATCTTCGGGATCTGGTTTTGCATCAACTCCACCTCCGAGGCATCCGCCAATCCCTCCGCGCGGTATTTTTCCAAATGCGCCAAGGTGTCCGCGCTCGTGCTAAAGCTGTTCATCAGGAGCAGTCGCACGTTCGCCCCGCTGGATTTCCGCAGGTCCACAATCTGCCGCACCATGAGATCGAGAAAATTCACTCCATCGCGCACCGCGAGCAGACTCTTCGGCCCCTGCAAGCCCATGCCCGTCCCGAGCCCGCCGTTCAGTTTGATCACCACCGCTTGCGACAGCAATGCCGCATCCGCAGCACTGGCGGGGGCGATCGTATCGAACGACGCCAATTCCTCGGCCGGGGTGATCGTTTCCTCAGGAATCATCCCGGTCTCGTTGCGCAGCAGCGCCTCGTAATTCCGGCGGAACGCGCGGATCGCAGCATCGCCCATCCCCGCTGTGGTCATCTTGGTCTCAAAAGCAGTAAAATTTCCCATTGTGTGTTGAATATGTGTGCGCCGGGAAATTGAACGTATCGGGTGATCCGGTCACGCCAAAACATCGTGATCCTCCTGCTTGAGAAGCATCCGCAGGTCAGATATCCTGAAATTTGACTTCCGTATCCGCTGAAAATAGTTAGAAGGAACTCATGTGCATGCCAAAGAAACTGCGAATTTTCTTCAGCTCCCCGGGAGATGTGAAGATGGAACGGGAGACCGCCAAAAAAATCGTCAGTCGCCTCCAAATGGAAGCTGGCGACGCAATTTCCATCGAACCGTATTTTTGGGAGCACGAGGCCATGTCCGCGACCAAGGACTATCAGCAAAATATTCCGGAGATGAGCGCCTTCGACGTGGTCGTCTGCAT
>JAYWDF010000805.1:0-3553 GCA_043779985.1 Akkermansiaceae bacterium
TAGAGGTGATTCACCAGCCCGAGGAGCTCGGTAAATTGCCGGAAATCGGCGGCCAGGTGTTTATTATCGGTGGCTCGGAAATCTACGCCGCGTTTCTGCCGAAGCTCGATGACTTGCTGGTCAGCTATATTTTCGAGAGCTACGAGGGCGACACGCGATTTCCCGATTTTGAGTCGGAATTCCCCCAATCCGAGGTTTTGGAAAGCCACCCGGCGTTCGAGGTCCGCCGGCATTTCCGGCGGGCTTGAGAAGGTAGGCGACCCGTATTCCCGGGCCCAAGTCGCCACCGAGTTTCGGCTTGCAACTCAAATCTTGCCGTTCTACAAACTCCCCCCACAGCTTCTGACGAAAGAAAGGAGTGGGTCTATCAACCCACTCTTTTGCGTCTCCAGACATCAGCAGCGCCGATTGCAGACACCGCCAGCCATGACCAACGATATCGTCGCCCTCATCGAGTATTACGAAAAAGAAAAAGGAATCGACCGTGATAAGGTCGTTGCCGCGCTGGAGTTCGCCTTCATTTCTGCGTACCGCAAAATGGTTCCCGGAGCCGATGCGATTGAAACTCTGCGTGCCGAAGTGAATACCAAAAAGGGCGAAACCCGCATTTTCGCCGTCCTTACCGTCGTCGCCGATGACGATCACTCGGACAAATTCAACGAAGTCCCCCTTTCGACCGCCGTTAAGAAGAACCCTGAAGCGCAAATTGGCGACACCCAGGAATTCAACGTCACCCCCAAGGATTTCGGCCGCATCGCCGTGCAGACCGCCAAGCAGACGATGATGCAGCGGCTCCGCCAAGCGGAAAAGGAAATGATTTACGAGGAGTTCAAGGACCGCGCCGGTGACGTTGTGTCGGGCACCGTCCGCCGTTTCGAGCGCAATGACGTGATGATCGACCTCGGAAAATTCGAGGGCATCATGCCGAACCGCGAGCGCGTGCAAGGCGAAGATTACAACATCGGCGACCGCATCCGGGCCTACGTCCTCGCGGTTGAAAATGAAGGCCGCGGACCGGAAATTATCCTTTCCCGCAGCCACCCGAACTTCGTACGCCGCTTGTTCGAAGCCGAAGTGAATGAAATTTCCGACCGCACCGTGGAAATCCGCGGCATCGCCCGCGAAGCTGGATTCCGCACCAAAGTCGCCGTCTGGAGCAGCGACCCGAAGGTCGATCCCGTCGGCGCTTGCGTCGGTATGCGCGGCGCCCGCGTCAAAAACATCGTCCGCGAGCTCAATAACGAGAAAGTCGACATCATCCGCTGGAGCGAAGATCCCAAGGAATTCGTCCGCGAGGCACTCAAGCCTGCGGAACTCCGCTCGATCACCGTCGACGAGGAGACCCACACCGTCCATGTCACTGTTGACGAAATCGATCTCAGCAAAGCCATCGGCCGCAAGGGCCAGAACGCCCGACTCTCCTCCCGCCTGATGGGTTGGGATGTCCAAGTCCGCCGCGACGAGTCGAAGGAAGAGCAGTTCAAAGAAAGAATCGGTGGCGCCGCCCACACTCTGGGCGAACAACTCGGCATCACCGACGAGCTGGCCAACAAGCTCACCCTTGCCGGTGGCTTCAATCCCGAGCTCGTCATCGACATGCCTGCCGACTACATCGCCGCAGCCCTTGAAATCACCGAGGAGGCCGCCGAGGCGATCCTCATCCGCGCCCACGGCATCGTCAGCGGCTCCGCAGCCGTTGCAACTAACGACTAATTTTTCCACCTACTTCTTATTTCCTCTCCATCACTCCCACGAACTCTGCAGACAAGCCGGATGCCCGAAAATAGCGAAAGCTCTCCAAAAAAAACCAAGGTTCTCGATCTTCTCGATACGACGAAGAAACCTTCACGCCGTGAGCGCCAGCGCAAAGAGACCGAGGTCATTCCGCCTGCTCCCAGCGTTCTGGATGCCCAGAAGGCCAATGCTCTCGATCTATTCGCCGAGGACAAGAAGCCGAAAGTGCGCAAGACCGTGCGCACCGGCAAAGCCGTCCTCGGAACCATTTCAAAGATCCTCGACCAAGAGGACGCATCCCTCATCAAGGCTGCGGAAGAAGCCGCCGCTCCTGTGGTCGTGGCGCTCCCACAAGCCCCCGCAGAAAGCGTCGTCCACGAGGAAATCAACGATGATCCAAAGCTCATCGTCATCAAACCCCCGATCCTGATCCCTGATCTGGCAGCCCGTCTCGGGCTCAAGCCGTTCAACATCATGGCGGATCTGATCAAAATCGGCGTCTTCCCGGCTCCGAACCAACCGCTTGAACCGGAGATCGCGGCGAAAATCTGCGAAATTCACGGCTTCGTTTTCGAACGCGAGAAGCGCGACAAGGAGAAGGGCTTTCACAAAGTCGAGGAAGTCATCAAGGAGCCCGAAGTGGTGGTGGAAGAGCCGGTGGATTTGCTCCAATACCGCCCGCCGATCATCACGATCATGGGCCACGTCGACCACGGCAAAACCTCGCTTCTCGACTTCCTTCGCAAGACCAAAATCACTGCTGGCGAGGCCGGTGGCATCACTCAGCACATCGGTGCCTATCAAGTGATCCACAACAACTTGGAAATCACCTTCCTCGACACTCCCGGTCACGCCATTTTCTCCGACATGCGCGCCCGCGGCGCTGACATCACCGACATCGTTGTCCTCGTCGTCGCAGCCAATGACGGCATCATGCCGCAAACGATCGAAGCGATCAAACACGCGAAAAAGGCCAAGAAGACCATCATCGTCGCCATCAACAAGTGCGACCTGCCTTCCGCCAACGTGGACCGGGTGAAATCCCAACTCGCCGAGCACGGCCTACAAACCACCGACTTTGGTGGCGATACCGAGTTTGCCGAAGTCTCCGCGCTCACAGGAAAGGGCATGGACGACCTGCTCGACCTCATGGCTCTCCAGGCCGAAGTTCTCGAGCTCAAGGCCAATCCGAAATCCACCGCCCGCGCTGCCGTCATCGAGGCCCGCGTGGTCCCCGGCCGCGGCACCACCGCCACGGTCATCGTCGAGTCCGGCACCCTCAAGGTCGGCACCCCCTTCATTTGCGGCCCATTTGCTGGAAAAGTCCGCTCGCTCATCAACGACCGCGGCGTCGCGATCAAATCCGCCCACCCCGGGATGCCGGTCGAAGTGATCGGATTTGAAGAACTTCCAAACGTCGGAGATCATCTCACCGAGATGAAAACCGAGCGCGAGGCGAAAGCCCTCGCTGGCGAGCGCCAGGAAGCACAGCGCCTGGTCCGCCTCAAGCCGCAGCATCGCAACCGCATGGAGGACCTCTACTCGATGGTCCGCGACGGCGGTGGCAAGGCCCAGCTCAAGCTGATCCTCAAGTGCGACGTGCAAGGCTCTGTCGAAGCCATCAAGAAGGCCGTGCTGGCGATCACCTCTGACAAGGTCGAGTCCTCGTTCATCACCGCCGCTGCCGGCCCGATCACCGAGTCGGACATTTCCTACGCCGCATCCACCGATGCGATCATCCTTGGATTCAACGTAAAAGTCGAAGCCAAGGCCGTCAAATCCGCCAAGGCTGCCGCTGTGGAAGTGAAACTCTACTCCG
>JAYWDF010000806.1:0-3539 GCA_043779985.1 Akkermansiaceae bacterium
CGGCGCTCAGCATCAATTACAAGAAATCCTTCAAGACCAGTTCCTCCGGCACCTGGAGCACGGCTTGGCCGCAGAACATCAAGGACGCCAAAACCGCCGTGCGCTGGCTCCGCGCCCATGCCGCGGAGTATGGCATCGATCCCAATCGTATCGGCGCGATCGGCTTTTCCTGGGGCGGCAACGAGGCCGCGATGCTGGCCCTAACCGACGGCGACGCCGCGCTCGATCCCGCGGCCGAGGACGGCCTCGGAGTCTACTCGACCAAGGTGCAGTGCGCGGCGAATTTCTACGGAGCCGTGCAGATCCCGGACTATCACAACATGAACCAGTTTTCCGGCAACGGCGTACCGGGATCAGCGGGCACCATGGATTACACCGCCGGCGTGAACAACTATCTATCAGCCTCGCCCGCCTCCCGGGCGACCAGTGCCGCGGCTCCGATGCTGTTAGCCCACGGTGACGCGGACCTGGAGGTCATGCCCACCCAGAACGTCGCGCTCAAGGCCGCGCTGCTCAACGCCGGCGCGACCGTGCAGGGCGTGTCGCTGGTGCCGGGCGGACTTCACTCCTACTATCTTTATGACACCGCGCATAACAGCGTTGGCGGGACCATCACGGATGTCCGCGCCTCCACATTCGGATTCTTTGACAAATACCTCCTGCCCTTCGCGCCCACGATCACGAGTTCCACCAACGTGAGCGGAGCCGCCGGATCTGCCTTTACCTATCAGATCCTCGGCAACAACTCGCCCACCCTCTATACCGCCACCGGTCTTCCCGCTGGAATCACCCTAGACTCTAACACAGGAATCCTCAGCGGAACTTTGCCAACCGGCAAGGGAACCGTCACGGTGACGATCACCGCCACCGGCCCTAACGGCACCGCCACATCCACGCTGAACTTGGTTTCCACCGATTCCATCACCGTGACCGCCACCGTCGAGGGGACCACCCCCGATGTCCTCGGATATAACCTCGGCCACTTCATGCTGACTGGCGACGCGGCGGACTGGTTCCGTTATTCCGGAGTCAAGGCGGCACGCGTCTTCATCAGCGCCTCGGAATTGCAGGGATCGACCTCCCCGGGAAAATCGAAAGTCACCTCGCTCGCCACCTTCAACAGCAACGTCTCGTCCACCCGTTCCGGCGGCACGGGCAGCAGCACTTATATCAAGTGGTCGGATTACAATTACAACTACGTCTCGACCAACGGCAACAACGACATCAACTACAAGGACGCCTTCGGCGCGCTCAACGGCCTAGGCGTGGACATCCTCGCGAACATCACTTGCAGTCCCACCACCTTTCCTCTCGCCGGCGCGACGGATTACCCCGGCCAGTGGGAAATCTGGCAACACTACTACGCGCAGGCCTATCTGCTCTCCCGTGACTACAACGTCCACCGCTTCTCCATGTTCAACGAGCCGAACAACTGGAGTGGGGAAACCGAAGCCGACTGGATGGTGCGGCTCCGCGTCTGTTCGGATGCAATCCAGGCCGCGATCTCCGACGTCAACTCCGCCTTCGGCAAATCCCTCGTCGCACAGATCTACGCGCCCAACACCGCAAGCGGTGAATCCAAGTACAACACCGGCAGCGATACTTGGGGCCACGACGCGGTGAGTAACCGGCATTTGAAGCTCAGCGGAACCACCGATCCAAACTGGCTGCTTTTCAATTTCTACAACTATCAGAAATACTCGATGCTCACGAACGATGGCGGCGGTCTCACCGGTTACATCGAGGACATCGATCTGCTGGCGAACTACATCACCGCCGACATGCCCGGAGAAACCCGGTTTCCGCTGGTCCTCACCGAGTTCAACGTGCGCACCGGCTCCAATTACGACTCCACCAACGCAACCCAGGACGATTCCACCGATTCCGTCGCGCTGGGAGCGAACTGCGTGGCCCTCGCCCAACACGGCGCGAACCAGCTGTATCTTTTCAAATTCGGCCAGACCGAAGACACCACCGCTGCCTACGGCCTGGCGAAAAACGGCACGCACTACGTGGATAACATCTCCAGCGCGTGCAACTACGGTGGAGCCACCCGGACCGCGGAGGTTTACCGGCTCTTCAACAAAGCCGCGCAGGGCGGGCGTTCGCGGTTCACCGGCACCGCCTCCAGCGGCGCGAGCTCATCCTCGACCTCCGGTCTGTGGCGCTTGATCACGCAGGACCCCGCGACCGGGAACTACTATGTTTATCTCGCTAACAAGAAGACAAGCGGCATCCCGCTCTCGCTGAATGTCGCGGCATGGGGCATCCCGGACGGCACACCGGTGGTGACCGAGGAAGTCAGCTCCACCTGCCGAGGTGGAGTCTCGCAAGTGACAAACGTCAAGGGCGGCCAGACATATCTGGGTAGCATCCCCGCGGAGTCCGTCTGGCTGGTGACGATTCCTAACACGGCTGCCATCCTGAGCGCCGGTGCCGCCTCAGAGGACACCCAGGTCGGCGACGGCGTGAACTCCGGCATCGCCGGCGGCAGCCAGACTAACATGCAGTTGAGGGCCGACGGCACCGTAGACGGACGCAAGGCGGTCTTGATCAAGATTCCCACACCAAGCGGCTCCGCGGGGAACCTGAAATCCATCCTGTTGGACCTAGGAGTAGCCACGACCGATGGTTCCGCTCCGATTCAGGCGCATGTTTACGGCCTAACGACCGACAGCTGGAGCGAGGGAGCCTCCACTTGGTCATCTCTAACCACGGTTTTGAAACAAGGCCTCGCCGCAGGAAGCCAGATCGCCCAGAACGCGGCTCTGAACACCGGCACCAATCCGGTGGCGCGGATGCTCGGCCAGGTGGTGATGAATTCAACGACCCCCTCCCGCCGCATGCTGGACGTGACCGATTTCGTGAAATCCCGGACCGGTGGATTCGCCTCCTTCCTCATCGTGCAGGAACACCGCTGGAACTATTCGGCGGAGCTGACGACGGTTAGGACAACGGGTGACATCCAAGCCGCCGGGTTGATCATTTTCTCAAAGGAAAAATCCGGGGCGGGGCCGCGATTGCTGGCCGTGCAAACCGGGACGCCCGCCGCCGCGCCGGTACTTCTATCCAATCCGGGCGATCAATTCCTGAATCTGGGAGGCACGATCAATCTCAGCGTCACGGCGGACGGCTCCGGCCCGGTCATCTATCAGTGGAGGAGAAATGGAGTTGCCATCGCCGGAGTCACGGGGCCATCGCTCACTGTAAGCACCGTTGCCCTGACCGATGCCGGCAGTTATACCGTGGACGTTACCAACTCCGCCGGCACGACCACCAGCGCGGCCGCCTCGGTGACGATCAACGCGGCCCCGATCCTCGCCACCGCGCTGAAAAACGCCACGGTCTATGTGGGTGATACGGTCACTCTCACCGCAGCCTTCACCGGATCCCCGCCGCCCACCTATCAATGGACAAAAGACAACGTCACAATCTCCGGTGCGACGGATGCCACCTACTCCTTCATTCCTGCCGCAACCACGGAAAGTGGCACCTATGCGATCACGGCCACTAACATCTACGGCACGTCCGGTTCCTCG
>JAYWDF010000807.1:0-9967 GCA_043779985.1 Akkermansiaceae bacterium
CGCTCGAAGCCGCCCTGCGCAAAACCTCGGAGAAGCGTGAGAAGATCGGCTTGGCCTATTCGTTGGCGATCCAAAAGTCTCCTTCATCCGTGCCGCTCCTCGCCTCGCTCGTTGTCGATTCGGATTTGGAAATCGCCCGCGCAGGTCTATCCGCCTTGGCCACGATCGGCGGGAACGAGGCGTTGGACATCTTGAAGAAGGCAGACGCCAGTCAGAAAGTCGCTCTAGGGCTCAAGCCCGACGTCGAGGAAGCGCTGCTCATTGCCGGATCGGGGAATGCCGGGGTCGTTCAGGAGGTCTATCAAGCGACGAAATCTGACTTCGTGCGCCTCGCGGCATTTCTTGAACTCGCCAGAAACGGAGCGGATAGCAAGGTGATCGCGTTGATTGAAAAGGCCGTGAAAAGCGACTCTGGCGGGCTCCGGCACGCGGCTCTCAAGCGCGGAATCGAGCTGAATCTCCCCAATGTCCTAACCGGTCTGGAGCAAGGTATGGACCAAATGCCCGCGGAAGACCGGCTCATCGTACTGGCGAATCTCCAGCACCTCAAGTCGGCGGACGTCGCCGAAAAGATCGCTCTTCGCAGGATGGGCTCCGCCGCGCAGGATGAGCGCATCGCCGCACTCGCGGCTCTGGGAGAAATGCCTGGCAAGCCTGCATTCGATGCCCTGCTTCAAGCGTTGGGAGACCGGAGTCCGCCGATCTACCAAGCCGCAGCCGCCGCGCTCGCAGCGACCCGCTATCCGGCCGCGGAGGCGGAACTGCTCGGCCAGCTTCGGGACACTTCCACCGCAGTCCGGGTCCTCGCGATCAAAGCCGTGGTTTTTCGGCAGGTCCCCGGCGCTAACGGTATTTTGATAGAAATCATCGCCGGTAGCGACCCTGTCGCGTCCAAAGAGGCCATGAAATCACTGTATTTCACCGCCACTCTTGACGATCTGCGCGCCCTGTATTCCCGAGCCACCGCCACGCAAGACGCCGAGATGCGCAAGTCGATCACGGCGATTTGTTCCAAGATTGCCACCCGGATCGATACCGCCGAAGCGCGGGACTTGGTGAAGCCGCTGCCGTGAGGCCGGGGTCTGGCTATGCTTGACGGCCTGCTCGCGGCGGGTGGCCGGACAAGCGCCCCGCCATGCGCGGGAAAAGCAGGAGGTGAAAGGGGAGAATGGCATACCAGTAAAGCCGCCCCATGAGGCCTCGCGGTCGGAAGGTCGCGGTCTGGCGAAGTTCGGTGGCGGTGATCTCGAAATCCAACCACGCCTCGCCGGGAAGCTTCATCTCGGCATAGAGGATGAGTCGCGCCGAGGTCGGGTCGCTCTCGCGGTCGGCCATGACCACCCGCCAGAAGTCGAGCGCGTCCCCGGTCCGTAGCTCGCGAGGATGCCGGCGGCCGCGGCGCAGTCCGGTGCCACCTGCCAGGCGGTCCATCCAGCCGCGGATGCGCCACGCCCAGTTCATCGACGGCCAGCCTAAGGGGCCGCCTAAGGACCAGACCCGGTCGATCACTTTTTCCCGGTCCGTGCCGAGCGGGACGCATTGTTGGTCCCGCAGCACACCATGCTCGGGAACGCGGATGGATCTGAGGAAATCCGGGTCCAGTCGACCGGATGCCAGTGAGTCGATCCAGGACGACGGCACGCGGTTCTGCGCGATCACCGCGAAGGCCAGCTGGATCGCATCCTGATAGGGAATCCGCACCTGCGGGATGAGTTGTTCAATCCGGCGGTCGTGGCAGATCGTCTCGTTGCGCAGTGATTCGACGAGTGACTTCGCCAGCGGTAGGGTGGTCGCCGTGACAAAGTGGAGCCAGCCCGCCGACAGCCGGGGCGTGAGCAGCGGGACGGAAATAAGCCAGCGCCGGAGGCCGCGGGCTTCGGCATACTGCCGGAGCAGCTCGCGGTAGCTCAGCACTTCCGGGCCGCCGATGTCGAGCTCCTGGCCGATGGTTTCCGGCGTGACGAGGCAGCCAGTGAGGTAGCCGATCACGTTGCGGATGGCGATCGGCTGGCAGCGGGTGTGCGCCCAGCGGGGAGTGATCATGAATGGCAGTTTTTCTACCAGATCGCGGATGATTTCAAACGATGCCGAGCCTGAGCCAACGATGATCGAAGCACGCAAGGTGGTCACCGGGATCGTGCCGGAGCGGAGGATCGTGTTCACGTGCTCGCGCGACTGGAGGTGTTGTGAGAGGGGCCCCGCAGGCACCAGTCCACCCAGATAGATGATCCGGCGGCAGTCGCTGGATTTCAGCCAAGCGATGAAGTTCCGGGCGCAAGCGGCCTCCCGCTCCTCGAATCCTTGGCCCGCTCCCATCGAATGGAGAAGGTAATAGGCGGCATCGATCTCCTGTGGCGCTTCAGTCAGCCAACCGGGGGCAAGCATGTCGCCCTCTAGCAGTGAGAGCCGCCCATCCGCGAGAAAGGCCTGGAACTGCGCGGAGGGGAAGCGCCCGCAGTCGCGAACCATCGCGATCACCCGGTGCCCCGCTTCCAACAGTGCGGGAAGCAATCTGAGTCCGATGTAGCCGTTGGCGCCCGTGAGGAGAATGTTCAAGCGGCGAGGGTAACGCCGGATCTCAATCGTTCAAGCCATCCCGGCGGTGATTCGCGTTACAGTTCTTCGATGCTCCAGATCAGCCGATCCAGTATGGACTCGTCTGTCTTCGGGTTGAACATCACGGCTTTCCATGCCGGCAGTGGAATGGCATGAGGGCGAAAGCCGATGTCGGTGGTGTAGCCGAGGCGGGCGTCGAGAGTGGGATCCATTGCTTTTTCACGCCGCTCGAAGAGCCGGTGGATTTCCTCGGTGAAATGCGCGTATTGATCGGCAGGCATGGTGCCCGCCTCGACCTGCCGGAAGATTTCCTTGGCGTCGCGGCCTTTGGGGAAGACCCACCACACCACGCTGGGCCCGATGGTATCGAGATTGAGGACCTTGCAATAATCCAGTCGCTCCAAGCGCTGTTTCAGCTTCCACGCCAGTTCCAAGGAGCGCGCGATCATCATTTGCCAGCCAATGAGGCCAATGGCATTGAGCGAGGCCATCACCGTGTAGGGGCCGAGCGCGGGCCGGGAACATTCCAGCGTGAACAGCGCCGGATCGCGTCGACTATCCGCTTCGGAAAAATAGGGCATCGCGTCCACGCTCCGCGCCAGGTGGCGGAGATCGGCGCGACGATTGACCAGGAACGCGCTGCCGGGATAGTGACCCCAGCCCATTTTATGGAAATCGATCGTCACACTGTCAGCGACCCGCAAGCCTTCGGTGCATCTCCGGGCGCGCGTCACCAGGGGCAGCAGTTCGGCAGAGAACTCCAGCGGGTTTTGATCCACGTTATAGTCTGCTAGGAAACTGAGTACCCAGCCGACCGCGGCATCCACGTGCAATTGCGGCACCGCTACGCCGTGCCTTGCGGCAAAGGCATCGATCCGCTCGCGGATCCCCGCGACGTCGTCCACGCCGAAGGCATCGGTCGTCCCGAACGTGGCGACGACGAAGGCAACCCGCACGCCATCACGGTGCAAGTCCTCCAGCTTGGCCTCTAGCAAATCCAGGCGCATGGCCAGTGAGGAGTCCGTCGGGATGGCGTGAAGATTCTCGGTGCCAAGTCCCAGCCAACCGGCGAGCGTCTGATTCGAGTAATGCGCCGCCGCCGAGACGATGCCCGCCAGTTTCTCGCCCTGCAAGCCGCGCTGCATGGCACCGGGCAGGACCTTTTCGATCCCGATGCGGGCCCCGTAGAGATTGGAAATCGTACCGCCCATGGTGAACACGCCCCACGGATCTTCGGTATGATAGAACAAGAGATTCGCCAAGGTGGTCACCGCTTTGACTTCCAACTCGTTCGAACGCTGGCTGTAGGTGTCCGTGCACAGATTCGGATTCTTGAGCAAGCAGGCCAGCGCCCCTACCAGAGAGGCATAATTGGCAGGCCCCTTGACGTTTTCCAGATGCAGGGGAGATGACCAGCTGTCGGTCCCCCAGAAATACGGGAACACCGTGTCGCGGGCATCCTTGAGATTTCCCGGCAGCATGTGGATCTCCGGATTGGCTGCCGCGGTTTCGTAGTTTTGCGCCATTTGACAGGCTGGAGGCAAGGTCTCCTCCGCTTGCATCGCCATCAGAAACTCCCGGAAAATATCAGAGATGGCGTGGGGATCGCAGGTGAAGAAGGTCTTCACCAATTGGTCGTAGCGGTTCGGGTCCATAAGACTTGGAAGTCACGCCCTGCTGGCTCTGTCGGAGAGCATACACCCTGCTTAAGGGGTTGCACCGTTTTTTGTGTGGGCCCGAGGTTACTCCGGTCAGCCTGGACCCGAGGGGACGGCTTTCCATCCCATTTTCAGCGCGAGCATTCCGACGCCGATGCCACTCGCGAGTCCGCCGAGGTGCGCCGAGCAGGCGATCTCACCACCGCCGCTGCGGTAAGAGAAAAACCCGCCCGATCGCGGGGATCGGGTGGGCTTTGGAAAGAGGCTGCGGGATGCCGCAATCACTCTTAGATGGCAGCGAGGATGCTGTTGAACGTGGCGCTCGGGCGGAGGGCGGCATTGGCCTTGGCGTCGTCCGGAAGGTAGTAGCCGCCGATGTCAACGGGGTGGCCTTGGACTGCGAGCAGCTCCTCGACGATGCGGGACTCGTGGGTGAAGAGTTGTTCCGCGACGGGGGTGAAGATCGCCTTCAGTTCGGCGTCGTTAGTTTGCGCGGCGAGGGCCTGGGCCCAGTAGAGCGCTAGATAGAAATGCGAGCCGCGGTTGTCGATGGTGCCGAGCTTGCGACCGGGGGAGCGGTCGAATTCGAGGAACGTGCCGGTGGCGGCGTCGAGCGTGTCGGCGAGGACCTTGGCCTTGGGGAGGTGAAAGGTTTCGCTGATGTGCTCAAAGCTTGGGGCGAGGGCGAAGAACTCGCCGAGGGAGTCCCAGCGGAGGTAGTTTTCCTCGGTGAATTGCTCGACATGTTTCGGAGCGGAGCCGCCGGCACCGGTTTCGAAGAGGCCGCCGCCGTTCATGAGGGGAACGATGGAGAGCATCTTGGCCGAGGTGCCGACTTCGAGGATGGGGAAGAGGTCGGTGTTGTAATCGCGCAGGACATTGCCGGTGACGCTGATGGTGTCGAGGCCTTGGACGATACGATCTAACGAGAAGGTGCAGGCTTCGGCGGGCGGGAGGATGCGGAGATCGAGTCCGGTGGTGTCGTGGTCCTTGAGATAGGTTTCGACTTTTGCGATGATTTGGGCGTCGTGGGCGCGGTTTTTATCGAGCCAGAAGACGGCGGGATCGCCGGAAGCACGGGCGCGCTTGACGGCGAGCTTCACCCAGTCCTGGACGGGGGCGTCCTTGGTCTGGCAGGCGCGCCAGATGTCGCCGGCCTGGACTTCGTGTGCGAGCAGGACTTGGCCGCAGGCGTCGGTGACCTTGACGGTGCCGTTGGCGGGGATTTCGAAGGTTTTGTTATGGGAGCCGTATTCCTCGGCGGCCTGGGCCATGAGGCCGACGTTGGGGACTGAGCCCATGGTCTTGGGATCGAGCGCGCCGTTTTTTTTGCAGAAGTCGACGGTGGCTTGATAGATGCCGGAGTAGCAGCTGTCCGGGATGATGGCGAGGGTGTCGCCGGTTTTTCCAGCAGCGTCCCAGACCTTGCCGCCGGCGCGGATCATAGCGGGCATCGAGGCATCGACGATGACGTCGCTGGGGACGTGGAGGTTGGTGATGCCCTTGTCGGAATTCACCATGGAGAGGGCGGGGCCGTCCGCGTAGGCAGCCTGAATGTCGGCCTCGATTTCCGCCTTCTTGGCGGCGGAGAGTTGGTCGAGTTTGGCGACGAGGTCACCGAAGCCGTTTTTGAAATCGACGCCGAGTTCCTTGAGGGTGGCGGCGTGTTTGGCGATGAGGTCTTTGAAGAAGACTTGGACGGCGTGGCCGAAGATGATCGGATCACTGACCTTCATCATGGTGGCTTTCAGGTGGAGCGAGAGGAGGACGTCATCAGCCTTGGCCCTGGCGATTTGCTTGCCGAGGAAATCGACGAGTGCGGCCTTGGACATGAAGGTGGCGTCGAGGATTTCACCCGCCTTGAGCGGAGTGGACTCCTTGAGGACTTGGGTGCTGCCATCCGTGCCGATGAACTCGATTTTCACGTCGGTAGCGGCGGCGACGCACACGGATTTCTCGTTGGAGAAGAAATCGCCTCGGCCTTCCATGGAGGCTACGGAGGTTTTGGAATCGGCGGACCAGGCGCCCATGGAATGCGGGTGCTTCTTGGCGTAGTCCTTGACTGCCTTGGGCGCGCGGCGGTCGGAATTGCCTTCGCGAAGCACGGGGTTCACGGCGCTGCCCATGACTTTCGCGTAGCGCGCCTTGATGTCCTTTTCGGCGTCGGTGGTGGGGTTCTCCGGAAGGTTGGGCAGGGCGTAGCCTTTGGACTGAAGCTCGGCGATGGCGGCCTTGAGCTGGGGAACGGAGGCGGAGACGTTCGGGAGCTTGATGATGTTGGTCTCGGGCAGGAGCGTCAGCGCGCCGAGCTCAGCGAGGGCGTCGGGGATTTTCTGGTCGTCGGCGAGGAAATCGGGGAATTGGGAAATGAGCCGGCCGACAAGCGAGATGTCGCGGGTTTCCACCGTGATGCCCGAGTGCTTGGTGAACGCCTGTACGATCGGCAAAAAGGAATAAGTGGCGAGAGCTGGGGCTTCGTCGGTCTTCGTGTAGATGATGGTAGGGACCAGGGACATGATTTTGGCAGGATGAAATGGTAGCGGCGAGTGGTTTAGGGCATGGGCCTGCTGCGGTCAAAAGCAATTGCTTCGCCAACTCAGGTAGGAATTCCAGCGCTGTGAACTCGTGGTTTCAAAGGGGCTGTGAATAACTTGGGAAAATGGTCACATTCTCGCGGGCTTAAGGGCTTACGCCGGTCCTCCAGCGGGCCATCGTTCGGGCTCAGCGGGTAAACGTAAGCTTGGCCTGGATTCAAGTTGTTACCAATCATCCGGCAGCTTCAAACGAATGATTGGGGCGGTTAGTGTTGGTAATGAATGAGATCTGGAGTTGTGGGGCATTTCCTCACGATTGTTGCCAAGTTATTCACAGTCGATTTAGCCCCGGATTTCACACGCCAGCCGGAAGCTTTGGAGAACAGCGGGTCAAGGGCGTGGCGTGAAAACAACTTAAGAATCCCGATGTGAATAACTTGGGAGGATCTTCGATTTGGGCCATCGGGCAGGCCTCAAAATCGGGGAATCCCGGGTGTCGGCCGAAAAATTACGAAAGCGGTTGACCGTGGCGGGTTTGTCCTGTGATGCGGTCCGCACGGGGAGTAGCGGGAGGCAAAGGATTCGGATGGATTCTTTGCGCTTTACGGGTGCCTTTGATCCCTTCACACAAGTGGCTCTGCTTCATGAAATCCATGACGCGGATCATCAATCCATCCAAACATCCCCATCATGGACATCCAAATCGCCACGCTTTGTGACTTCGCCGCCGACTACAATGGCAAGCTCGTCATTTCAGGAACCTTCGACACTCTTGCCGCCCGCGCCGTGCCGGTCGTCCATCCGTCTTGCGCTCTTGCGATGCGTTTCTGCTTCACCCCGGAAGATGCCGGCCGTCACAAGCTTTCCATCAACATCATCAACGAAGACGGCGAGTCGCTTGACCCGAACAACATGCCGATCGAGCCGGAATTCGAAGTGCAACTTCCGAAAAACGTTCCTTTCCTCACTCGTAACATCGTCATGAATCTTCAAGGCCTCCGCTTCGAAGAAGCTGGGATCTACTCCATCGACATCGGTTGCGATGGTGAAATCCTCGTACGCCTGCCGCTGCGGATCGTCCAGGTCTCGCAAGGCCCAAATGGCGAAACTCAGATGGCGTAAGTTGATCGCATGGTGTATCACTGTGCCATGCCTCACCCCGCCTCTTTTTCCTGTGCCCTCGTCACCGGTGCTTCATCCGGTCTGGGCGAGGAGTTTGCCCTTCAAATCGCGCCACGAGTCGGCAAGCTCGTCCTCGTGGCGCGTCGCGAACCTCTGCTAGAGCAACTGGCCGACCGGATTCGCGCCCGCTTTCCCCACGTCGCCGTGGCCGTGTTCGCGGTGGATCTGAGTGAGCCGTCCGAGCGCGCCCAACTGGTGGTGGCGCTCTCCGCCCGGGGATTTCTCCCGGATCTTTTGGTGAATAACGCGGGCTTGGGTGACTACGGCGAGTTCGTTTCGTCCGACTGGGAAAAACTGCAGTCCATGCTGCACGTCAACGTCGAGGCGCTCACCCATCTCAGTCACTCGCTGGTGCCGGAAATGGCTCGCCGCGGCGGTGGCGCGATCGTCAATGTGAGTTCGCTCGCGAGCGTGATTCCAATGCCCGACTTCGCCGTCTATGCCGCCACCAAGGCTTACGTCACCAGCTTTTCCGAGGCGCTGCGCATCGAGTTGAGGGAGCACGGGATCCGCGTCCTCGCGGTCTGTCCCGGCCCGGTGCGCACGGAGTTCGGAGAGGTCGCCCGCCGTGCGGATGGCTCGCGTGACATTCCTGCCAAGAAATCCTTCTATGTGCCCAAGGAGCAGGTCGTGGCCGAGTCGCTCGTGGCCCTGGACCGGAACGCCGCCCGGGTCTATCCAGGCCTCAAGACAGCTGCCGCCGCGCTGGTGCTGTGTGCCTTGCCGATCGTGGTGATCCGCTTCGCCATGGGCTTTCGCCCAAAGCGTTAGTCAGTTGCCGGCGGGCGGTCTCTATCAGGCGCGCTCGGCGATCGGCTGGTAGCTGCGCAGCGTTTTGCCAGTGTAAATCTGTCGGGGGCGGGAAATACGGCTATCAGGATCGTCCATGACTTCCTTGTAGTTGGCAACCCAGCCCGGCATGCGGCCGATGGCGAACATCACGGTGAACATGTCCATCGGGATGCCGATGGCGCGCATGATGATGCCACTGTAGAAATCGACGTTCGGATAGAGTTTGCGGGAAACGAAATATTCGTCGTGCAGGGCGATTTCCTCGAGCTTCTTGGCGATGTCGAGAAGGGGATCCGACTTGTGGAGTTGGCCGAGGACCTTGTCGCACTGCTCCTTGATGATCACGGCGCGGGGATCGAAGTTCTTGTAAACGCGGTGACCGAAGCCCATCAGGCGGCGGTTGCCGGTCTTGTTTTTGACTTCATTGAGGAACTTGGTTCCATCGTCACCGTCGCGGTGGATCTCCTCGAGCATTTCAAGCACCGCTTGGTTTGCGCCACCGTGAAGAGGGCCCCAAAGGGCGCAGACACCGGCCGAGGCGGAGGCGAAAACATTCGCTTGGCTGGATGCCACCATGCGGACGGTGGAGGTGGAGCAGTTTTGCTCGTGGTCCGCGTGAAGGAGAAAGATGAGGTCGAGGGCTTTGACGATTTCCGGGTTGATTTCGTAATCCTCGCCGGGGAGGGAGAACATCATGTGCAGGAAGTTCTCCGTGTATTTCAAGTGGGTCTTCGGGTAGCTCGGAGGCAGGCCGTGGGCCTTGCGGTAGGAGCTGGTCGCGATGGTTCGCACTTGGGAAATGAGTCGTGCGGCATGGAAGGGGAATGCTTCCTGAAGGCTTTTCCCGGCGGTGACGCTGCTCGGGTAGGAGGAAGAGGCATGGATCATCGCCGAGAGAATCGACATCGGGTGCGCGGATGGCGGAAACGCATCGAAATGGAACCGCATGTCCGCGTGCAGCATTTGGTTTTGCGTGAGCAGGTCGGAAAATCCGGAAAGTTCTGCAGCAGTGGGAAGCTCGCCGTAGATCAGAAGGTAGGCGGTCTCGATGAAGGTGCTCTTTTGCGCGAGCTCGGCGATGTCGTAGCCGCGGTACTGGAGGATGCCTTTTTCGCCGTGGATGAAAGTGATGGCACTCTTGCAGGCACCCGTATTTCCGTAGGCCGGGTCCAATGTGATCGCTCCGGTCTTGCTGCGAAGTGTGCTGATGTCGATGCCGACTTCGCCTTCAGACCCAACAACTGT
>JAYWDF010000808.1:0-3533 GCA_043779985.1 Akkermansiaceae bacterium
CCCGGAGTCACGGCGGAGAACTCGCGTTTCACAAATGCAGCGGTGTGGGTCATCCCCGCCAAGGTCACCAAGGCACTGATCCGCAGATCACGCGCCGCCGTCAGCACGCCCACCGCCCCGCCCATGCTGTGGCCCACGTAGACGACTTTCACGTCGTCGGGCACGGAGCTGAGGACCGCTTGCAAGTCGCCGATTTCCTTGGTGATGCAGCTGTCCTCGAAGCGCCCCTCCGAAGCCCCGTGGCCCGAAAAGGATATCCGCAGGCAGGGCCACCCGTGCGCGGCCAAGCCATTCGCCAGCGCCACAAGCAGCGGCCGATCTTTATTCCCCGTCAGGCCATGGCCGAGAATCACCAGCACATCCGCCCGCACGCCCGGGTGGAAGCTGTAGTCGATGCTTTCACCCGACCGGTTCCGAATTTCATTTGAAGTGATCATAAATTGAGTTGGTTAGCTTCCCGCGCGATCGGGAAAAGTCAGCTCCGCGATTCCGGATTTATCGAGTTCTCCCAGGCCGAGGTCGATCATTTTCCGATATTGGGCCTCGGTTGCGTGAGAAAGCGGCACAGCGACACCGGCCGCATCCGCCATCGCGTTGGCGATTCCGCTGTCCTTGGCCGCATGCGAAGCGGAGAAAAAACAATCATGCTCGCGCGTGATCATGTCGTCGCCATCCGTCTCGAGCACTCGCGAATTGGCGCCAGTTTGGGAGAAAATTTCCTTGAGCAGTTCCAAGTCCAGCCCCAGCGCGGAGGCCAGCCCCAAGCCCTCGGCCAGACCGGCGGTGTTGATGTTCATGACCATGTTCACGAGTGCCTTGATTTTCGCGGCGTTGCCCACCGGACCCACATGCCGCAGCGAGGCTGAAATCGCCCGGAGCAGCGGCTCCATCCTCTCAAACACCGCCGCATCACCTCCGACCATCAGATAGAGCGTGCCTTGCCGGGCCTGAGTGATGCTGGATGCCATGCTCGCCGCCAGCGTCGAAGCTCCCGCAGCAGTCGCCGCTTCCTCCGCCGCTTCGTGAACGCCCGGACTCACGGTCGCGCAATTGATGAACACCTTGCCAGCCGCCCCCTTGAGCAGGGATTCATCACCCGCGAAAACTCCGCGCATCGCCGCATCGTCGGTCACCACGGTGAAAATCACGTCGCACGCCGCAGTCAGCTCGGGCAAGGACTGCGCGGCGACACATCCGAGCTCCACTGCCAGCGAAGTGGCGGAGGGATGGTGATAATCGTAAACCGCAGCGATCGAATAGCCCAAATCCGCCAGCCGGCGGGCCATATTCGCCCCCATCCGTCCGACACCCACAAATCCGATGGCCACTTTCTTCATCTTGCGGAGTTTGGAGGCATGTCGGCAACGGTGCAACCTCAAGTTTTCCGCAACGGCGAAATCCGCGCCACTCCAGCCCTCACCACCGTCCCAAAACCGCCGCCACTGTTAGTGCCGAAGATTCTCCCGGACGCACGAGCTTTTTTCCGACCGATGCATCGGGAAAAACCGCTTCAAGGCAGGGCGATCCTCCAGCAGTGGCAGCAAGCACACTGCGCTCGGGAATGCAAATCGCGCCCGCGTGAATTTTCCCACCCCAGGGATCGATGTAACTCACCGGAAATGAACGTGCGCCCTTCTCAAGCTTCCGGGGGAGCGCCGTGAGGGTGACGAAATGCGCGTCAAGCACCACCCACTGGGGAGGCCTCCCCTCTTGCTTCCGCAGCACGTAGCGACGCAGGCTGAGCAACGGTGGCAGCCCTTTGGCGAGCGAGGTTTCAAGCCGTTGGTGGGCGCGCTTGAGCAGCTTCTCCTGGCTCTCGCCCGCTTGGAGAAACAGAACCTCGTCGCTCATCAGCGGCAAGAAATGAGCCTGGGTCATTTCATTGGCCATGTCGCGGAGGTCCGGGAGATTGACCCCTTTGCGCGACCAGCGCGGCCGCCCCGGCACCGACTTGGAAGGGCGCATCCCACACTCGCGGATGATGGTGTAGATGCGCTGCTTGTCAGTGTCTCCGGTGATGGCTGCGGATGCGCGTTGCCAGTCCGGATTGCCAAATCGAAGGGCATTGAGCAGCGCGGTGGGGCCGCACGCGTTGCCCGCCACCACCAGTTGGTTCGCTGGAACCGCCGCCGGATTCGGCGCCTCTTGCAGCAGAGGTGCCGCCACCGCCGACACCCCTAGCGCGAGAAACAAACTACTTAGCAACAGCCGGAGCATAGGTTTCACTGCGACGATCGTTAGAAGGCTTGGCATCCTTGATGCCACCGGAAAGACCCACGCTCGAAGCGTAGCTCACGCTCGCAGCAACCTGTTGGGAAATGGGCACCAGGACCACCTGCACGGCGTTCACCGCAAGCGAGGTGATGTTCGAATTCACCACGCCCGACGGAGTGGAAATCCGCACGTTGGTATTGATCAAGGTTTCCGTCCCCCGGTTTTGCACCAGCACCTCGACTTGTCCATAGGGGTTGCCAGGGCTGGGCGGCAGGATCGTTTGTGAGGCCACTGCCGCGTCATAGATGCCCGGCTTCCCCGCATTTAAGACCCGCCCCAAATCAGGCATACCGGCGCCTAACTGTTCATCAGTCCCCGCCACTCCGCCGTCATTGAGATAGGAAAACACCACATCCGCGGCCTGCCGCATCGTAAGATTCTCGTTGCCCGGCCAGCTCTTCACCGCGGCGATCGCGCCCACCACGATCGGAGCGCTGAATGAAGTCCCACTCACCGCCGTCGCCTGATCGCCGATCCATGCGGCATTCACTCCATAGCCCGGTGCCGAGACCGCGACTTCGCTCCCGGTATTGGAGAAATCCAAGTGATTACCCAAAGCATCCACCGCCCCCACAGCGATCACCCCGGCATTCGCCGCAGGATAGGAAACTTGATCGGTTCCATTGTTTCCCGCCGCGGCGATGATCAATGCCCCCGCCTGCCGCGCATACTCGATGGCATTTCTCACCAGCACACTGTCACCCAGACTACCCATCGAAATGTTGATCAGCTGGGCACCCGCATCCACCGCGGCGACGATCCCCTGGGCGAGCAGGAAACTATCCGATTGACCGAGATCATTCGCGATTCGGAACGAAAGGATCTCCGAGCCCGGTGCCACCCCGGGCGTCAACGCGTTCTGACCGATGATCATCGAGGCCGCCGCCGTGCCATGCCCGTTCTGGTTCGAGAGATCGGCCGGGAGCGCGACGAGATTCACCGCAAAAATCTTGCTCGAGAACGCCGAACTGGCGGCCACTCCCGTATCGAGAATCGCAATCCGCACGCCACTGCCCCACTTGGAATTGTCACCGGTGATGCCGAGCCATTCCAGCAGTCCGGCTCCCAGCGCGACCGCCCCGGGTTGCGCGGATCCATTACCAGGAGACGGCACATCCACCGGGAAAACCAGCGAAGCCTCCACCTCACCGCCAAGCAGGGAGCCGAGATCCTCGAAGTCCAAAAAACCGACGCGCAGCGCATTGAGGGCGTCGAGACGGCCCATGATCCGCACCCGATCACCTGCCCGCTTGAGAAAC
>JAYWDF010000809.1:0-9956 GCA_043779985.1 Akkermansiaceae bacterium
GGCAAGGACGATCAATAATTTGGATGGCCGTAACGAGGTGATCAATAATCATTGATTATCAATTTCGCCCGTTTGTGGCAAGCATGATTTCAGCGCGCGATCACGTCATCCTGATTCCATCAGATTATAACAGCAGTGCGACCTGCTCGCCGGGGCCGTGGACGCCTTCGATGAGGATGCCTTCGACGTCGGCGGTCTTGGACGGACCGGTGCACCAGATGATGTTAGGGCTGTCGCCAAAAGCAGCGATGGCGTCCGGGATGGTGCGGTGGATTTCCGAGCGTTCGAGCACGGCGACGTGGACCCACGGCGAGAGCGCGGCCAAGCGGTGGGAGGTGCGCTCGTCGTCGATGATGACGGAGCCGGACTCGGCGATGGCACCGGTGGCGCGGGTGATGCCGAACTGGTATTCGTCGTAGCGATCGCGGTGATACTCGGTCTCCACGGTGAGGCCGGCGGCGGCGAGCTTGCTGCCGATGCGGTCGTAGAGTGCGGGGTCACAGTAACCGTGGAGCTGCTGGGTCTCCTGGAGGAAGCCAATAAGCTGCTCGGTGGAAGTCATGGCCTTGCCGTTCACATAGGAGAAATTTCGGACGAAAATCTCCCAGAGGTCGTCACCAGCGAGCTTGGGCTGCGAGTGGACGAGTGAGAGGTCGTATTTTGGATAGGCGACTTTGTCCTTGAGGGCGGAAGTGGCGGACTCGATTTTGGCGAAGATGGCGGCGCGTGACATGCAGGTGGAGTTGTTGGATTCTTGGAAACAGGGACAAGTCTCAGGACGCGGATGCCGCGGCTAGGGCTTGATCGAGGTCGGCGAGGATGTCGTCGATGTGCTCGATGCCGACAGAGAGGCGGATGAGCTCGGGCGGGATGCCGGCGGCCAGTTGCTGTTCCTGATTGAGTTGGGAGTGGGTGGTGGTGGCCGGGTGGATGGCGAGGGATTTGGCATCGCCGACGTTGGCGAGGTGCTTGAAGAGCTTGAGGGAATCGATAAATTTCGCGCCAGCTGCGGCACCGCCTTTGATGCCGAAGACGACCATCGAGCCGCCTTTCCCGTGGAGATATTTGCCATTGAGCGCGGCTTGGGGATCGCCGGGCAGGCTGGGGAAACGGACCCACTCGACGGCGGAGTGGGCTTGGAGGTGTTTGGCGGCGGCGAGGGAGTTTTCGCAATGGCGTTCCATGCGCAATGGCAGGGTCTCGATTCCTTGCAGGGCGATCCATGCGTTGTCGGGCGAGAGGCAGGCTCCGAGGTTGCGGAGCGGTCCGGTGCGCATGCGCAGGATGTAGGCAAGCGGTGCGAGCGGGGCGGGCAGGTCGTGACCCCAGCGCAGGCCGTGATAAGAATTGTCCGGTGTATCGAAGAGCGGGTGTTTGCCGGCGGCCCAGTTGAATTTCCCGGAATCGATGACGATGCCGCCGATGCCGGTGCCGTGGCCGCCGAGCCATTTCGTTAGGGAGTGGACGACGATGTCCGCGCCGAACTCGATCGGCTTGGTGAGATAGGGCGTGGAAAACGTGGAGTCCACGATGAGCGGAAGTCCGAGGCCGTGGGCGGCGTTCGCGATGGCTTCGATGTCGGAGATCTCGAGCGCGGGATTCGAGACGGACTCGCAGAAAAACGCGCGGGTCTTGTCATCCGCCGCCGCCGCGAAATTTTCCGGGTTGTTGGAATCCACGAAGCGGACCTCGATGCCGAGCGCGGGCAGGATGTCTTTGAACTGCGTGTAGGAACCCCCATAGAGATTGCGTGCGGAAACGATGTTGTCGCCGGCTTTGGCAAGGTTGATGATTGAGTAGAAAATCGCGGAGGTGCCGGAGGCGACTGCGAGGCCGGCGGCTCCACCTTCAAGAGCGGCGATGCGTTGCTCGAGCACGTCGTTGGTGGGATTCATCAGGCGGGAGTAGATGTTCCCGAGTTCGCGCAGAGCGAAGAGATTGGCGGCGTGTTCGGTGCTGTCGAAGACGAAGGAGGCCGTGCGATACACGGGCACCGCGCACGCATGAGTGGCGGGGTCCGACGAGTATCCGGCGTGGAGGCATTGGGTTTCGAGCTTCATGATCTTGGTGGTTAACTGCACTGATGAAAGGGAGGCGGGCACTCAAGATCAAGCGTCGAAGTGCCGGGAGGGTGTGTTCCTGTTTCCGCGATCCCCTGGTGGAACGGCCGCGTGCGGGCATGGCGGTTGGAAACCGCTGTCACGATCAATCTCCGCTCTTGAGCACCTTGATGCAGGGGGGCGGGATGTCGGCCTTGCCGTAGGACAGCAGGACAGGCACTTAAGCGGTCTTGGTGAAGAGGCGGGATGAATCCGGGGCCCGGTTAGATCACTTCGGGATCTCGTTGAGTGTGTACCAGGCGTCCGGGTGCCAGAGGGATTCGGCGGTGGCGGATTTCACACCTTGGGCAAGGAGGTGGTGGATGTGGCCGCGGACGAGGCCGTCGATTTTCAGGCGCACGGATTTTTTGTCGGCAGAGACGGTGGTGGCGGTGATTTTCGGATATGCTTGGTCGACTTCGGGGCTGCCGTATTCCGCTTGGAAAATGTAGGTGAAGGCGTCCATTGCGTAGCTCTTGGGATCGGCGGCGGTGGCGGGATCGACAGGGGCGGTGAAGTTGAGGGTGAAGCCGTCAGGGTTAGCGGTCATGGTTTCGATTTCAAACGGGGTCTTGCCGGTCCATTTCACGCGCTCAAAGGTGAAGGGCTTGCTGCCGCGCGAGGCCCAGCCGCGGTTGGAGCCGCCGACGAACAAGAGGCCGGCGTCCTGGTCCAGGCGGACGGGGATGAGGCCGGCTTCGAAGCCCTCGAGGAAATGGAAGACGGCGCCTTGATAGAGGCCGTTGACGTTTTCCAGGCAGACGCGCTGGACCTGGGAGTGGGTTTGCTCGCCGACGTAGAGTTGCTTGGGCCAGGGGCCGAATTTTCCGCGGCTCTGGTCGCAGGCGATGCCGGTGGGGGACTGGCCGACTTTGCCGTGCGGGAAGATGACGGCGGGCGGGATGAACTCAGGGTGCTTGGTGCGTTCGACGAGGATGCGGGATTTGTCGGCGACATCGGGGGGCGCGGGCAGGTTGGCGAGCTTGGCGAATTTATTGCTGGAGGGATTGCCTTGGAAGGAGCCGGGCTTGAGCCATTTGAGCGAGGATGAGCCGTTCCAGACGCCTTGGTTGTCCATGTAGAAGGCGTCGCCCTCGGCATTGAAGCCGATGCCGCCGGGCGAGCGGATGCCGGAGCAGGTGGGGATCATTTTCCCGTCCGGAGTGATGCGGACGCACCAGCCGCGCCAATTGGACTCGGCGGTGAAGGAGCCGGTGAGGCAGAGGACGACCCAGATGTCGCCGTTTTTGTCGGGCTCGCTGCCGAAGGCGTATTCGTGGTAGTCGCCCTTGATGCCCCAGTCGGAGCAGACGGTTTCAAAGGTGTCGGCGACGCCGCTGCCGGTGGAATCCTTGAGGCGCGTAACGTCCGGGCGCTGGGTGAGGTAGAGCCAGCCGGCCTTCCAAAACATGCCGAAGGGTTCGTGAAGGCCTTGGGCGAATTTCTTCCAAGTGACTTTTTTCAAATCGTCGCCGTAAGCGCCGGTGCAAATCCACAGGTCGCCGCGGCGGGTGGTGACGGCGATTTGTTGGTCCGGCATCAGGGCGATGGAGCCGATTTCCATGATCTCGCCGGGCGGCAGGGGGATTTCCTCGCGGGTGTAGAAGTCGGATTGGGTGGCCGCGAGGGAGAGGGTGGCGGTGAGGAGGAAGAAGATGAGGTGGCGCATGAGGAATGAGTTGCTAGTTTTCAGTGTTCAGTTTTCAAAAAGATGAACAGCTGTTAGTTCCAGCGGTAGGTGAGGGTGAGGGGCTTGCCGGGAGTGAGTGTGAGAGTGGGTTTGCCGTCTACGCCGTCGATGGTGATGCCGGTGGGCTGGGGGATTTGGAGTTCGAGCGGCGAGCTGGTGACGCTTAGCTTGCGGACTAGGGCACCGGCTTCGGCGCGCCAGGAATCCAGCAGGACCTGCTGTCCGATCTGAACGGCGAAGGAGGGGTTTCCGGCGGAGTCGAGCTTGTAGCCGCGGAAGCGGGCTTCCGTGGGCAGAAAGCGGGTGTTGCTGAGGTTGACGACATTTTCTCCGGCAGGCGGGTTGGCGTCGGTGCCACGGTCGACCCATTTGTTAGCGCCGTCGATGAACTTGCCGGTCCAGATGAGTTCGGGGGCGAGGTTGTCGGCGGAGTAGGCGAGGTTGAGACCGCCGGGGAAGCCGACGCCGATGGCGCGGGGGGTGGTGCCGGCGATGAAGTTCCGGTAGATGACGGGGCGTCCGTTGACGGGCTCGATGGGGATGGGTGTGTGGATTTTCGCGAGTTTGGAGGACTGGTCGGAGAGCCATTTCCAGTTCTTGTCACCGGGGGCTTTCCAGCCGAGGGCGATGCCTTGCTTGGCGCTGAGTTCGAGGAACTCGGCGCGGAATTTGTGAGAACCTTGGGTGAGTTTGACTTTCCCCTGCTTGGCCCGGGTGCCGTCCATAGGTCCTGCGCCTTTGACTTCGACGACGGTTTTGCCGTCGAGGATGACTGACGCGGCGTCGTCGGCGTCGAGGAGAAACTGGTATTCGCCATTGGCCGGGGCAGCGAAGTCGGCTTGCCAGACTTTCGCGAAATTGTCTTCGAGGGGGGAGTTTTTCAGGCTGAGGATGCCATCATGTTCTTCTTCGATGTTGGTTGCCTTCAAGGTTTTGAAATCGGGGAGGCTTCTCCAATTGCCGGAATAGATTTGGGAGATGAGGTTGGTAAGGACGGTTTTCTCAAGCGGAAGCGGGTGGAGCTTGAGGATTTCCTCGGCGGTCCATGGGGTTTTGCGATTCTCGACGGAGGCGCGGACGGTTTTGACGAGTTCGGGGGTGACGGGGGGCGCCTGATTTCCCCATGCGGAACGGACGTAGGTGAGGATGGCGGCGAGCTGGTCGTCCGGGAGGACTGCGCCTTGGGGTGGCATTTCGAGATTGTAGGTTTTTCCCAATACATCGACGGGTCCGGTGAGCCCCTTGAGCGTGATCTTGATGGCGCGGTCGGCGTCTCCGGCGAGCCACGGGCTTTCTGCGAGCGGAGGGAAGCTGCCGCCGGTGGCTCCCTTGCCGTCAGATCCGTGGCAGGCAGCGCAGTAGAGGCCGAAGAGCTGGGCACCATCTTGGGCGAGGAGAGGAGTGGTGAGTGCGAGGAGCGTAAGGAGCCGATGGAACATGAGCGGGCTGGGGTGGGCTTTGCAGGTGAAATCGACAGGGGTCGATGTGTTGGATACTACGAGGAGAACTTGAAATTGTTACCGCAAATTACGGCGAGTTCTTGATGAAATGCGGCGTCGGGATGCGCGTGGCAATGCTAGTGGCTTTCTTGAGGCTGAGGGGAGCTCGTGCTGGTGCGGGCTTGTGAGTAGTACTTCCTCAGGCCTGCCGCGACCGCGTCGGCGTATTCGTGGAAGATCGAGACCTGGGGCAGGCCGTGGATTTCGCGGAGTCCCGGGTAGTCGCCGGCTTGGATGCGGGCGTAGTCGCCGGTGGAATTCATGACGTAGGGTTCCATGAAAATGACGGGGCAGTGGTAGAGGCGGTTGGCGAGGAGGTTGCGGGCCCAGAGGTAGGGTTGGTCCGGGATGGCGCGGACGGAAGTGGACTCGGGTGGATAGAGGTAGGGGGGGAGCTTGCTGATTTCCGCAAAGGTGTTCGCTACGGTGGCGCCGACGAGGGCTTCCTCCTGATGGGTGTGCTGGAGGAGCTTTTCCAAGAGGGCAAAACGTTGGTCGGCGAGGAGGACTTCCTCGTCGGTGTAAGCGCCGTTGAGGAGGAGATGGAGGTGGGTGCGGTCGATGAGGGTGGGGGAGAGCGGGTCGCCCCAGGCCTCGGCATTGAAGTGGAGGCAGAGGACGAGGTCGGGCTTGATGACGTGGTTGACGAGCTCGGCGCGGGCGCGGATTTCCGCGGTGCGATAGAAGAGGCGCTCGGCAAGTTTCTGCGGGGACTCGGCGGGGGATGACTCGCGGGCGAGGGTGAGCAAGGCATCCGGGCGGACGGCGGTAACGGGCTCGAGTTGGTCGCGGACGAGGGTGACGGCAGCGCCGAGGGCTTCAAGGCGGGGTTTGAGGAGTTGGGCCACTAGGAGCGTCATATCGCCTTCTTGGACCGGGGTGCCGTTGCCGACTACAAACCAGCGTTCTTCCATTCTCGCCCACGCGCCGCCGATGTGGCCGGGATCGATGGCGATCTTGAGCCCGGCGAGGGGTTTTTCCGGAGTGCTTGGGGGGAGCTCGGAAGCGGTGCGCCAGTGGCGGGGCGCGATGGCGGCGGAACCGGCTCGGGAAAAACGGAGGTGGAAGAGATCGTCCGGGGAGGGATTTCCGGTCTGGATGCGGGCCTCGCCTTCGTCAAGGGTGATGCAGGATTTCCACGCAGGACCGGTGGTGAAAACGGTGGTGAGGAGCCGCTCGAATTCCACGCGGGTAACGGTGTTTTGGTAGATTTCAAGCACGCTCCAGTCCGGCGGGGCGGCGAGCATCGAGAGGGCGGGGCGGGGCTGCGCGGGTTGCGGCTGAGGTGGGGCCGGCCGCGAAATGAAAAGCCCGATGGCGATCAGGGCGATGCAGCCAAGGAGCAGAATCGGCAGGTGGCGTTTAAAGAATCGACTCATTCAGGAAATTGGATTGTCGGGGAGCGGGTGAATGTGGAGCTTGCCTGAGGAGCGGAGGACTTCAGCCTGCTCATCTATTGATATGCCCACGATTCGTATTTTATTTCTCGGTGATGTGGTTGGCGAGCCCGGACGCAAGGCGGTCATTGAGCAGTTGCCGCTCCTTAAACAGTCCGAAGCGCTCGATTTTTGCATCGTCAATGGAGAAAACTCCGCGGGCGGGAAGGGGATCACGCCGCGGATCGCCATCGATCTGCTGCGCGCGGGTGCGGCGGTGATCACGACGGGCGACCATGTGTGGGACCAGCAGGAAATCGTCGATTATTTCCCGACGGAGCCGAGGTTGTTGCGGCCGCTGAACTACCCGGAAGGCACGCCGGGTGCGGGAAGTGTGGTGCTGGAGACGGCGAAGGGCCGGATCGGGGTGATCCAGGTGCAGGGGCGTTCGTTCATCCAGCCGCCGTTGGAAAACCCGTATTTGGCCGTTGAAGAGGAGGTCGCGCGGCTGCGGGCCGAGGGCGTGACGACGATCGTGGTGGACATGCACGCGGAAACGACCAGTGAGAAAATCGCGATGGGTCGGATGCTGGATGGGAAAGTGTCACTGGTCGTCGGCACGCACACCCACGTGCAGACGGCGGACGAGAACATTTTCCCCGGTGGCACCGGCTACCTGACGGACGCTGGGATGTGCGGGCCGGAGGAATCCGTGCTGGGACGGAGCATCGAGTCGGTGGTGTGGCGGTTTAAATCGGGAATGCCGACGCGGTTCCCGATCGCGAAAGGCCCGGTGCGGTTGTGCGGCGTGGTGGTGGATGTAGATTCGGAAACCGGGTGCTGTCTGGCGATCCGCAGACTGTCGAAGATGGTGCAGGAAGCGCCTGTTTCCGCCTCGTGATCCTTACGTTTGGCGGTCATTCGGCGTTAGAGCTTGAAGTTCGAGGGTCTTTCGGCGTGAATCTATCGTGATGCGTCCATCCTCCTCTGAGTCGAACGAGTCCCGAAGATTCACAACGATTTCGCTTTTCTCAGGCGGAATGGGGCTGGACGTAGGATTGGCAAAAATTGAAGGATTTCGGTTACTAGCTTGTGTCGAAAAGATTACGGGATTTTGCGAGACTATCCGACTGAACAAAGAGAAGGGACGCTTGCCTTCGGATCTGATTATTCGGGAGGAAGATATAAAGTCTGTCGATGCCGCCAAACTTAGGAAGCAACTTGGTCTGCAGAAAGGCGAGTTGGATTTACTCGTGGGCGGCCCTCCTTGCCAGTCATTCAGCACTGCTGGCAAGAGGGCGAGTGTTCAAGACGTTCGGGGAACTTTGCTTTGGGACTACCTGCGGTTTGTGGAAGAGTTTCAGCCTAAGTTTTTCTTAATGGAGAACGTCAGAGGCCTGCTTTCGGCTGCTCTGAAACACCGCCCGATTAAGGAGCGTCCAACCAAAGCCCGTCCGAAGGGGGAGGACGTGGCTCTGGAGGCTGAGGAAGAAGCGGGGTCAGTCGTTCGTTTATTTTGCCAGGATTTAGAGAAAATTCGTGGTGGCTATCACATGGACTGTTACGAGGTGAACTCCGTCAATTACGGAGCGCCTCAAATCCGCGAGCGTGCGCTTTTCATCGGCAATCGCCTCGGTGTTGAACTCGATTTTCCTTCTCCCACGCATGGAGTTGAAGACGAGAAAGGGGAAAAAGATCTATTTTCAGCGTCCCAGCAGCAATTACTTCCGTGGAAGACCCTAAGGGACGTGATAGGCGATTTGAACGAGACCAATCCTGAACTCATGGATTTTAGTCCTCGCAAGAAATCGTTTTTGTCCCTCGTCCCAGAGGGAGGAAATTGGAGAAGCCTTCCTGAAAAACTTCAAATGGAATCAATGGGTGGTGCCTTCTTTGCAAAGGGAGGCCGCTCGGGCTGGTGGCGGAGGCTAACATACGACCTGCCATCTCCGACGTTGGTTACAATGCCTAACCACGCCAGTACCTCGCTTTGCCATCCTGTAGAAACCCGCGCTCTCACGGTCAGGGAATACGCGAGAGTTCAAGGCTTTCCAGACGAGTGGGAGTTTGCTGGCAAAATTACGGAAAAATACGCGCAAATTGGAAACGCCGTTCCCGTTCGTCTTGCCGAAATTGCAGGGGGGATGATTTTCGATGCCCTTGCTTCGTCATACGACGGAACCTTGAAAAAAAGCTACAAGCCAGCAAGTTCTGGCTTCCGTAAGATCTACATTCAGTCTCACATCCGAACCAGAAGTTGGTTCAAAAATGGCAAGGCGATGGTCTGGAACGTTGATGAAACACCTAGCTACGGCGCACCTAAAACCAAAACGCGAAGTTCAAATTTAAGATAATGGCAACCAAACGCAGTTCGAGAGTCCGCCAACCCATTCCAGCCCCTCAATCGACGGTTCTCAGGAAATCCGATTATCTTACTAAGCTTGCCGAGATCGACGGGAGCAATGACGCGAAAGATCGAATACTGGCGATGGAAATCCAGTTTCGAGGGAGAATTCAGACACACGCTCTAGGCCTCCCTGCAACGGACGCTCTTTTCAAGAAATTCAACACAAATCCTTTCGTCCTATTGATTCACGCTTTCAAAAGCCAAGTTTCTACGGTCAACGAACTGGAACGCGATATCTTGCCAGCAAAGTTGTTTTCGTCCTACGAAACTTCGGCGGGCCGGATGGTTGAGGAGATTGTTCTTCCCCACTATGGCTGGGAATGCGTTCCAAGCGGAATGCTCACGGCCGGTTCAGCCCTTGATGGGAGAAAGCCAGGATCTACTCCCTATGAGATTGCGACGCTCAAAAGTGGTCCCCGATGCTTAAATGACGAAATGAGCGCCGACTTTGCAGAATCTATTCTGAATTATTCAGCTAGTTGGGCGGGCATCGTTGAGGCGCAAGAGGTCGATTTCACCTATGGAGTCCTTTATGGAACGCCAAATATATCCAACAAGAAGGATTGGCACATTCTGAGGATGCTCGCAGAAAAGTGTCACGACCGAGACGATTGCTCTGTCGTAACCCACCCCGCAGAACAATGGACAACGAAGGTCAAAATTGGAGATCTTGGCGTCTCCGCTACAGTTCGAATTGGACTCGGTTGGTGGGAGCATTTGGGTGGACCAAACTGTCTCACTGAAGTGCTAGTCGCTATGATTCGTGCCTGCGTGGCAGTACCCACGACGCAGCAAGAGATTTTGCAACCGATGGCTATCCGAGACCTGCCTTCGATCATCTCAACCGCAGAAGTCCCTGTCGCTTTCAACGTGGCCATCCTTCAA
>JAYWDF010000810.1:0-3520 GCA_043779985.1 Akkermansiaceae bacterium
GCAGCTGCAGGCGGAGTTGAAGGTCATATTCCTCGCCGAGAAACCGGATTTGGTCATCGTGGACTTTGTCGTGCCCGTGGCGGGCCTCACGGCAACTAGGCTCGGGATTCCATGGTGGACGACGATTCGCTCGCCCTGCGTGATTGAGACGCCGGACGGCCCACCCGCGTATTTCAACGGCCAGACTCCGGCCCGGACAAGGCTGCAACGGCTGAAGCATGTCGGGATGAGACTGGCGACGAAGCAATTCAAGCGCCTCGTGTGGCTGCTGTTCCGGCGTGAGTTTCAAAAGATCGGTCTCTATCATATTTACCGGGACGATCGCGGCGAGGCTGTGTATTCGCCGCAGCGCATCCTCGTGCTAGGCGTAAGGGAGATCGAGTTCGAATGCACCTGGCCGCGTGCGCTGCAATTCGTCGGGCCTGCGCTGCACACGCCACCCTATCAGGGGCCTTCGCCGGTGTTTCCCGATGACTGCAGGCCCTGTGTGCTCATCAGCATCGGCACGCATCTGGTGCATGCGAAGGCTGCCGTTTCTGCCGCGATTCGTGAGATCGCCGCCAAGCATAACGAGATCGTGTTTCATTTTACCCATGGCAATGCAGACGCTCTGGTGGGTAGGCAGGAGGGCAACTTTCATGAATATGCCTATATTTCCTACACGGACCATCTGCCGCGTTACGATGCCGTCGTGCATCACGCGGGCGCGGGCATCATGAATCATTGCTTGCGATATGGTCTCCCCGCAGTCGTGCATCCCTTGGACTTTGATCAGTTCGACAACGCGGCTCGACTCGTGGCGGCCGGCGTCGCTCTCCAGGCGAAGAAACTGGCCGATCTGGAACCTGCGATCCTTCGTGCGCTCAGTGACGAGGCCTTGAAGGCGAAGTGTGCGGAAATGAGCCGTGTCGTCGCAGGCTACGATGATGTAGGAACGATCAGGGGGATGATCTGATTTCTGGCTAACAAATATTCCTTGTTGGATATGAATCAAACTCCACGAGCGACATGATTTCCCACATCGATCACTCGCTTGATTTTCGCATGGTCTGACATTGGTCGCGCGGGCGTGTTCTGGAACACGCAGGGCAGCGGGCGCGAGAGACTTAATCGGGCGAGCGGCGGCAAGGTGATTCGAAAAACGGATGCGACCAGGCGGGCGATCGAGGAAAAGTGAAATGAGGAACTTGGAATGTCGCACTGGCTGGACTATCGCGCCCCATCGGGGCTGCGGAAGTCGGGCTGGGTTATGGCGGGTGATCCATTGAAGGGTCGGGATTGTTCAGTCGCCTTATTTTTTGCGAAGGACGTTGGCGAGGACGGCGAGGACTCCGAGCACGGCGGCGAGGGCGATCCACTTGGTGAGGGAGGATTCCGGGGCGAGGTGATCGTATTTCGAGGTGGGGGATGCGGGGGCGCCGGCGCCGGCAGTCTTGGCTTCCGGGCCGGGCGGGGCGGCGACGGGCGCGGCGAGCTCCTTGGCGTTGAGCTGTGGCTTGCCGACTTCGCTGCGGAGGGCGGTGACGGCTGCGGGGGAGACGGCCGGGGCGGAGTTGCCGAAGGAGTTGCGGACGTAGGTGAGGACGGCGGCGATTTGCTCGTCGGTCTGATAGGCGAGGGCCGCCATGCCGCCGGGCATGGTGTATTCCTGGCCTTTCACGTGGATCGGGCCTTGCAGGCCGCGGAGCTGGATGCGGATGAGGTTTTCCGCGGGGCCGCTGACCCACTCGGAGCCGTCGAGGGGCGGGGCGGCGGCGGTGCCCTCGCCATTCTGACCGTGGCAGGCGCCGCAGATCATGAATTGCTGCTTGCCGGTTTTTAGGACGGCGGGGTCGATGCTCGCGGCGGCGGAGGCGGCGCTTGGTTTCGGGATGTCGAGGGTCGCGGGATCGAGCTCCACCGGGGCGGCGGGCGGGGCAGGGGGGCTGGTGCTCTTGTCGAGGCTGGCGAGCCAGGCGACGATGTCGCGCAGCTCGCTGACGCTGAGGAGGCTGCCCATCGGCGGCATCGGCGAGGTGGGCGGGGTGACCGAGCTGATGTCGCTGCGCTTGACCCGCAGCATTCTCCAAGTGACATCGATGTCGAGGTGCTCGGGAGTCTCGGCGATGACATTGCCGGTAAGGCTGGCGCCGTTTTTGAAATCGATGAGCACGCTGCCGAAGCCGGGGGCGATCACGGCGCTGGGAGTGACCATGGATTCGAGGAAATAGCGTCGGTCCTTGTGACGGGTGGCGATGCCTGCTAGATTGGGTGCGGTTTCGCCACCGCCGGCGTGGCCTGCTTCGGCGCGGTGGCAGCGCATGCACTCGTTGGCGGGGTGGGAGGCGAACAACCCGGCACCGCCTGCGGGATCGCCGCCCTCCAGCGCGCCATTCCACTTGGCGAGCGGATCGCTGCTTGCTGCGAGAGATGAATCGAGCGCGGCGAGGGCACTGGCGAGTGCTGCTCCCTTGCGCGTGCGGGCGGCGGCTGTGAGTTCGACGGCGGAGGGGGAGATGCCGTTAGCGGCGCGCAGGTTGTTGATTTTCTGGATAAAAATGGCGTCCACCGCATCGCCGGAGAGTGTGGCGAGGACCTCCCAGGTTTTCTGGGCACGCGGGATGTTGCTGGAATTGACGGCGGCCTCGAGCGCGGGGAGTGCTGCGTCCGGCTTGAGCTTGGCGATAGCGGCAAGGGCCGTTAGGGCGACCTCGTCGGAGGCGTCGGTGGCAATTTCCTCCAGAAATGCCCCGAAGTCCTGCGGTGGATGCGCGATGAGGAGGTCCAGCGCGGTGGCGCGGGCTTCCGCCGGGAGCTGCGAATTTTTCACGAGGGTGTGCAGGAATTTTTCATCGAGTCCCGGGACGTCGAGCTGATAGTGCCTGACCAGGCCCAACGCGGCGGTGAGGACGAACCCCTGCTCGCGCAGCAGGCCGGGGAGCGCGGCGAGGAGCGCCGGGCGGATGGTGTTAGAATCGCGCTTTTCAAGGGGGCGCCAGTGGCCGGTGAGTTGATCCACGGGGAATGGTTCGGTCCAGAGGGCGAGGAGGCGCAGGGTTTCCTTGCGGACGGCATCCGGGATGTGAGGATCGGCTGCGATCTTGAGCAGGCGCGCGGCGTTTTCCGGGGTGCCGATGCGGAAGGCGTTGTGCACGAGGCGGCGAAGCATGAAGGGTGTCCAGGAGCGTTGGCCGACGTCGTCGAGAAGCGCTGCAACTGTCGGCCGTTGGGAGATTATGTCATTGTCGCAAATCGCGCGGATCGCTTCGTCCGCGACGTTAGGGTCGGGATCGGTGATGAACGCGGAAACTCCCGGGTCTTTCAAGCGGCGGAGGGCGACGGTGGCCGCGAGGCGCACCGCTGCGGATTCGTGACTGCTTAGGCCGATGAGGATGGCGGGGTCGGTCGCGAGGCTTTGAAGTGCGAAGATGCCGGCGTGGCGCAGGTAGACGTCACGATTGTCGTTCTGTTGGAGCATGTCGCAAACGGGACCGTAGTAACCGATCATCTTGCGCTTGCCGGCGAGGATGGCGGCGAAGAA
>JAYWDF010000811.1:0-3515 GCA_043779985.1 Akkermansiaceae bacterium
GTCAATGACGCGAAAAAACCGGGCAGGTTTCCCTGCCCGGTTCATTTGAACGATGAATGAATTCGCGGCGAACGGTGATCGCCGCTACGCGGATTACATCATGCCGCCCATTCCGCCCATGCCGCCGCCGTGGTCGTGACCACCGCCGCCGCCGGCTGCTTCCTTGGAAGGCAGGTCGGTGATGAGGGCCTCGGTGGTAAGCAGGAGTCCGGAGATGGACGCTGCGTTCTGAAGTGCGGTGCGAGTGACCTTGGTAGGATCGACCACACCGGAAGCGATCGGCGAAAGCCCTGTTGATCCCTGCGGTTCATTGCCTTTAGGTGCCGGTGCTCGATCCGCACTCGCATGCAGCGACCGCCTGTTCCAGCCTGTATTCCGGCGTCCCCCGGACCATCATCCACGGCACCGGTTGCCGCCTGAGAGCTTCTTCGAACCACCGGTGCATCTCATGGCGGATCGATTCCCCGTCACGCAGGCCGTCCTGGACGAAGGGGATTTCATCGCCGGTGAGGATATAGAGGTTCGCCCGGCAGAGCTTCGCCAAGTCATTGAGCGGCGGGGATTCACGGCCCATATAGCGGCGGTGCCACAGGGAGGTGGCGAAGGCATTCGTGTCGCAAATCAGCAGGCGATTGGCCTCGCGGGCGGCAAGATTCTCGCGGCGGGTCTGCTCGCAGGCGATTTCGAGAAACTCGTCCGTCCGCCACTCGAAGTCGCCGCGGAATTGTTTTTCCATACTGTATTCCCGGCCGTATTCAGGAACCCAGAGCGTGTTGAAATGCGTCGCCAGCGCTTGGGCGAGTGTGGTCGTTCCGGTTGATTCCGCGCCGAGGACGACGATCCGTTTCGCATACCAGCCGCGCACCGGCGGTGAAAGATGCAACCACTGCCCGAATGCGTCTTCCCGCACCGCCGTCCCGCTGCACGGCACCGCGATCCGAGCGTGATCCACCATGATGTGCTGGCAGTCCATGTGGCAGGCGTAGGCATCGCCGTATTGTTCCGAAGTAAAAACTGCATCCGGAGCGCGACCAAGCCAGCGGATCGTGTTCTCCGCCCAGACGCGCGAATCGTTCTCGTCGTAGCAGTCATCGATCAGCCGGACATCCGCCGCGGGGTGCATTTCCTGCAACCATTCCTGACGCAGATGCCCGGAAATCGGATCGGACGGTTTCCCGCAAACAAACACCACCACGCGATTGCAGCGGGACAGCGCGGCATCGATCAGAAAATGATGCCCTCGATGCGGAGGCAGGAATTTCCCGATCACCACGCCAAGGCCGAATTCCTTTCCCAGATTCATGGCCGTGAATCGTGGAGCTCCTTTCTCCAGCGGAAAAGCCCGATCACGCACAGTCCGATGAATCCCGCGTAAAGAATCGCCGTCAACGGCAAATGGCGCGAGAAATACAGTGGCACGTAGATGAGATCCGCGGCAATCCACAGCCACCAATTCTCGATCCGTTTCCGGCAAAGCAGGTATTGCGCGGCGAGACACAGCGTAGTGGTTAGGGAATCCCAGAAGGGTGCCGCTCCATTTACCGCGATCAGCAGCTCGCGCAATCCCCATGTCCCAAAGACCAAAAACAGTGCGATTCCGATCCCCTCAGTCCTTGTGCCGCGCGTGACTTCGAGGCGCGTATGATTTTTCCCGCCGTGCAACCACTGCCACCAACCCCAGACACCGAAAATCAGATAGATGCCCTGCAGGCCCATGTCAGCGAACAACCGCGCCCGCCAGAACAGGACCGCGAAAAACAGATTGTTCGCCAGGCCGATCGGCCAGTTCCAGATGTTCCCACGAGTCACCAACCAGACGCAAACCGCTCCCGTCACGAAACCACACGCTTCCGTGAAAGCGATGGGAGCCCATTTGAACCACGACGCCAGCAACAGCGCCGCGGAAGGCACGCCGAGAATCGCGAACTCTAACCGTGATGCCTTCGGATTCATAGGATCACCGCCCCGCGTTCGCGCATCGCCGCCACCGCCTTGTCGCAATCGCCCGCCTGCAAATCCACCCCCCGGCAGGCGGCAAGGTGCACGTTCACTTTGAAGCCGCATTCCAACGCATCCAGCGCGGTGAACTTCACGCAATAGTCAGTCGCCAATCCACATAGTGTTAGTTCGGTGACGCCTTGGACGCGCAGCCATTCGGCGAGTCCCGTATCGCCGCGATGACCGTTGTCGAAAAAGCCGCTGTAGCTGTCGATCCTTACATCCGCGCCCTTCGGGAAAATCTTCGCGATGCGGCGCGTCTCCAACCCCGGAGCAAACAACGCCCCGCCCGTGTTCTGCACACAATGCACCGGCCACAACGTCTGCGGCAGCCCATGGAGATCCGTCGTTTCGAAAAGCTGCTTCCCTGGATGACTTTTGGCAAAGCTACCATGCTCCGGCGGATGCCAGTCCTGCGTCGCCACGATCATTTCAAATCCCGGCATCAGTGTGTTGACCACGGGAATGATTTCATCACCACCCGGCACGGCAAGCGCGCCGCCGGGTAGGAAATCGTTCTGGATGTCGATGAGGAGAAGTGCGTGCATAATGGTAATTGTGTTAGTAAGGTGGAAAAATCCTGCGCAAGCCATGAAACAGGACGACGATGAAAAAAATGAGGTTTCTAGGAAAAATCTGCCAGTTGGAGACGGATGGAGGTTTCAACAATCGACCTTCGCCCGACTCCGCCAGCGCGGAACCGAGCCGGGTCATGTATTCCACGGTATAGGGTCTATCCGAAAGTCCGCTCAACCACGCCGGATTAAAGACTTCCGTTTCAGCACCCGCGATACCTCCAGCGATGGCGGCCACGCTGTCCGTGTCTCCGCCACAAGCGATGGCCTCGCTAACAATGGTGCTGAAATCCCCGCGATGTCTTAACCAAATGAACAACACCATCGTCATCGTGTGAACCGCATATCCCGAGATGCCCTTGGAAAATCCCATTTTGTCGGCGAACTGTTTCACGCTTGCTCCTTCGGTCAACGCGGTCTCGATCTGTTGGAGCGGCTGGCTCCATTCCCTCGATGCAACGATTTCCTTCATCCTGGCGAGGACCACATCCGTTCGCAATTCCCCATTGGCAGCAAACGCGGCACAATCCGCCGCCATCATCGCAGCTTCCACTGCCTTGGGATCCGTGTGAGTTAGAAGCGTGGAAGCTTTTACAAAATCCGCCCTCCGCCCGCTTTCATTGGCGAAATAAACGCCGAGGATTGGAGCCCTCATCACTGGCCCATTGCCTGCGGAAAAGACTCCGTTGCGCCCCGGCGGAAAGCCGATCCACAGCTTGATGATGGACTTGGCCGTGGCCAATCCGATTCCCGCAGGTAATCCAGCGAACCACCATCTTAGTTTACCTGCCAGCCGCTTTTGAAAGATCTTTGGATCGCCGCCGCACAGCAATAATGACTGTGAAGCCAGGATCGAGTGTTCCGTGTCATCACTGAGCATTCCACGACCGAATAGAAAACGCTGCTCCAACGACCCTTTCCACCGCTTCGCAATGCGCGAAC
>JAYWDF010000812.1:0-3515 GCA_043779985.1 Akkermansiaceae bacterium
GGGGTGCGCCAGTAGCGGTGGTGGCCACGCTCGCGGGCGCGGCGCCCGCGGCGAACGCGCGTCCCGGAAGGATTGCTTCGAAGGCTGGCAAGGCGAGGCAGGCTCCGATTCCCCGCAAAAATCCGCGGCGATGGGTGGTGACGGATTTCATGGTGTTTGGCGCTGGCGTTTTTGAAATGCGGGAGCATCGATGATGCCCATGATAAGGTCGGAAAACCGACCGTGGGATTCTTCAAGTTGCTTGACGATACCATCGATGGTGGTGATGTCACAGGGTTGTGGGCCTCGCCCCAAAGCGTAGGTGAAGAGCTTCTCCGTGAGGCATTGATAGAAATCACGACGCCGGGCAGTGACCAAGACGTGCTTGAGCTCGCGGACATCGGCGAATTTTTCGCCAGTGATCAACTTTCCGGCGGCGGATTCGAGCGGCAGTCCCTGGTCCTTTTCCCGCCAAGCACCCATGGCATTGAAATTTTCCAGAGCGAGTCCGAGAGGATCCATACGGTCATGACAGGAGGAACAAAGCGGCTGCTCACGATGGAGGGCTAGGGCGGCGCGCAGGGTGAGATTTCCCCCGTCATGGGTCTTTTCGGAAGCCTCAAGCGACGGGATGTTCGGCGGCGGCGGCGGCGGCGGCGTGCCTAGTAGATTATCGAGAATAAACAGCCCGCGCTTCACGGGAGAAGTCCGGGTGGGATTGGAAGTCACCGCGAGAACGGTGCCCATGGTGATGACGCCGCCGCGAGGGCTGCCGGGTGGGAGCTTGACAAGGCGCATCCGCTCGCCTTCCACACCGGGAATTCCATAGTGATTGGCGAGCTCTTGATTCAGATAGGTGGATTCGTTTTCGAGTAACTCCAACACGCTGCGATCCTCCCGCAACAGTTGGCCGAAAAGCAACTCGGCCTCGCGCCGCATGGCCCTGCGCAAGGAATTGGAGAATTCGGGACGCTTGCCGTTTTTGTTGAATTTCGCCCGGAGTTCCGCGATCTCTCCACGGAGTCTAGCCATTTCAGCGGAGTCGTGCGCGGCTTCCGCAGCGGAAATGGCGCGGTTCAGCCGCTGGAACTTATCAAAGCGGTCCCGCATTTCCTTTTCCTGGCCGATGTCGCGCGCCTGGACGATCCGCGCGTCGATGCTGACGCTCTCGACGTCCCGGGTTTGCAGCCACTGACCGGCAAAGTTCCCCACCAGCTCGTCAGCTCGTGGGTCCTTGAGCATCCTAGCGACTTGATCTGCTAGATTTTTCCGCAGCCCGCCGCTGGCCGCAATTTGATAGAGCGTCTGATCCGGCATGGAGGACCACAGGAAGTAGGAAAGCCGGGATGCCAGCGCGAACTCGTCGAGCAAAGGGTGCGCCGTGGGATCCGTCTCCTGCAATGTGTCCTCCATGCGGAAGAGGAACCGCGGTGATGCGATCACTGCGGTGACCGCTTTGCTGATGCCACGCTCGAAACTCCCGCCAGGCGCTGTGGCTGAGGCCATGGCGAGGTTACAAAGCCTTTCAACCGTCGCGTCGTCCACGGGCCGCCGGAATGCGCGGGTGGAGAATCGGCGCAAAATCTCTGCGGCATAGAGTGCCTGCCCTGCCGGGTCCGGCGGCACTTCCGCACGAGTGAAGAAGCGGTCGTAATTGTCCGGACGTTTGGCAAATTCCGACTCCAAAGGACCAACGATCGTCACGCCAGCCAGCCTGAGATCCACACTGGGCGGTCCGTCGCCGGGCTTTTCCTCGGGCTTCTTGTCCTTACCTACCAAGGGCCGCAGAACTAATCTAACGGGATACTTTCCTGCCGCCCATTGGATCTCTACAGACGGATTCACCGCAAGTGTATCCTGCCACTGAAGTTCCTGATTAACCACGGGTTTGTCTGCGACCGACCAAGTCAAATTCGCACGTCCCGGGTCATAGGCGAAGGAGCCCCGCACGGTCGCATTGAGCACGACGCGGTAGGTGCCCGGCCGCTTGATTTCCAAATTTGCCGTTAGGTCGGCCGGCTCATAGAGCGAGAGGCCGCTTTCCCCCGCACCGGTCCCGCTGAATTGGTCGGCGGAGATCGTCTGCACCGGGGTGACGTGATTTTCCAACGGCACCGCCCTTGTGACGATGGCTTCTGCCGCCTGCATGTATTTTTCCAGCAGCAGCGGCGATGTTGTCAGCGCGTCGGCGATGGTATCGAAGCCGTAGCCGGTATCGTCTGCGGGAAACTCCTCGTCCGTCCGGAAGTCGATGCCCATGAGATCGCGTATCGTATTTCGATATTCCACGCGGTTCAAGCGGCGCAGAGTGACGCGGCCGGGATCGGGATGCTCGGGATCGAGGTGGAGAGGCCCGCGCTTGATCCAGTCTTCCAGTTTCGCGAACTCAGGCTGAGTGAGGCGCTTTTTTTCGGTCGGCGGCATCAAGTCACTGCGGAGGTTCTTGAGCGCGTGCACCCAGAGGTCGGTCTGTTGCATCATGGCCTCGGTGGAACCGAAGGAATCGAAGCTGACCTTGCCCTTTTTCTCGCCGTCACCGTGACAGTCGTAACAGTGGTCCTCGAGGATCGGTAGAATCTCCTTTTCAAAAATCGCCACGTCAGCCGATGCCGCGTGTCCGAGCTGAGAATGGACGACACACGCCAAGCCAACGAGGAGTCTCGTTTGCATGAGGAGCGATTTGGAAGAGGGCGGTCGCATCGTGGTGACTACAAATTCAAGCTACGCGGGACAGCCCCCGGAAACAAGATGCTCTCTGATGCGGATGGCTGAGGCGCTGTTACGGCGGCTCGATCGCCAATCGTGCAGCGAATGCGGTGTTTTCTCTAAGTCACCCTAAATGGGGAGAAGGCAATGGGCGAAGCGCTGGATTGGTGCGGTTTCGGCAGCGATTGCTCGATTCCCGGGCAAGACGAGTGAGATAATTTAGCGGCAATGAGAACGGAGCGGGTAGTCATCGTAGGCGGCGGAGTCATCGGCCTATGCTCGGCCTATTATGCTTTGAAACGGGGCTTCCAGGTGACCGTGATCGAACGCGAGGCAGCGGGTGGCGACAATTGCTCGATGGCGAATGCCGGCATGATCGTGCCCAGCCATTTCACCCCCTTGGCCGCCCCAGGAATGATGGCGAAGGGACTGCGCTGGATGTTCAATCCGGAGAGCCCGTTTTATGTCAAACCCCGAATGAGCCTGGACCTGGTGCGGTGGGGCTGGCTGTTCTACCGACACTCGACAGCGCGCCACGTCGCCGCGTCGCGAGAACTGCTGCGCGATCTCAATCTGGAGAGTCGCCGGCTATTCACCGAGCTGGCGGAAGACACGGATTTCAGCCTGGAAAAGCGCGGCTTGTTGATGCTTTGCAAAACACAAAAGGGCCTGGATGAAGAAGCCTCCGTCGCGACGCAGGCGCATGAAATCGGCCTGCAAGCTGAAGTGCTGGACGCCGCCGCGACCGCGCTGCTCGATCCGGCAGTCACCATGAACATCACCGGTGCGGTCCATTTCCCGCAGGACTGCCATCTTAGTCCGGCACTCTT
>JAYWDF010000813.1:0-3510 GCA_043779985.1 Akkermansiaceae bacterium
GACTCGTAGATTCGCGATCCCCAATGAGGTGACGATGTTGCTGGGGATGGAAGTCCGCGCGTTCGCCAGCACTAAGGACTCCGTGAAAATATCCTGCCAACGCAACGGGTTGCTGGCCGCAGCGTTCGTGCTTGAGCCCGACTGCATCGCGCGGATCGCGCGGTTCGGCGTGATCGACACGATCGAGCGCAGGATGGCTTCTTCTTTTTCACTGTAGTCCACCCTCAACTGGACTTGCGCCTGGACCGCGCGAGCCGCCATGGCACTGCGATAGGCATAGATGGAAAGCAGGGTGAGCACCGAGCCGGTGACCAGCACCATGATGAAGGAGACATAGCCGGGTTGATGCCGTCTGAAAGAGGAGGTTTTCATTGCTGCATGGTTCCAGAGTAAGTGATTTGTTCGCCGGCGGGTCCGGTAAGCGTCATCCGTAGAATCCCTTGATCCATTAGAAACGAAACGTTGGTGGGTGATTTCGTCACCGCCCATTGAGGCGTGCCTAACACACCACTGACCGGGACCACGTAGTAATACAAGGCGAGACCGCTGCCCCGGTTTTCAAAGGATAGAATCGTCGCCCGCATCGTCCCGTCGGGCTGGCGGAAGTTCATCACGACCACCGGCGAGGCGGTGAGCCGGGCATTGGTGCCGGCGAGGGCGTTTGCCACGCTGGCATGCAGGCGGAACCGGTCCGCCTTCCCCACTAGGCGGCTGACATACATGCTGATGATCGGCGCCTCCTGGGTGAGAAAGCTCTGGGCCTTGTACACCCTTAAAAAGGCAAGCTGCTGGTTGAACAAGGCGATCACCAGGGTGCCCGTGACCATGCCGAGCATGATGCCGATGGACAGCTCGATTAAGGTGAAGCCCCGGCGCAGGCGATGGATGGCGGACTTCATTGGGTCCTCAGAACGGTTCGGGATTTCGCGTAAGTGCGGGTGCCCACGGTGTAGGTGAGGATGCTTTGGGCTTTCCAGACCTTCATGGCGGCCGGATTGGTCGCCACGGTGCCGGTGCCCCCGTCGATCGGGTAGTTTCCAGTATCGGGGACCCGGGTGCGGGTCACGGTGCCCGTGATGGCGGTGCCTCCGGGAAGCCGTCCCACTTCCACCACCGTGGCGGTAGTGGCGGGGAAGGCCGGCCAAGGAGAATTGGTGGCTAGGAGACTTTCAAAGGGGATCCGTTCGGCATAAGAGCGCTCGAACGACATGTAGGCATCCGTCACCGTCTGCCGGAGGACCCACTGCCGCGGGCTCAGGATATTGAGCGAGAGCTTGAACAGGAGTAACCCCAGCAGCGTGAGCAAGGTCAGCGCCATGATCGCTTCCACCAAAACAAAGCCGCGCTGGCGCGATCTCGCCTTGCGAAACGGGCGGGAACCCGTGAACCTCCGGCCATGGGTGGACGGCTTCGCTGTTGGGTTATTTGCACCACGCTTCTCGTGTGGGTGGCCGGCCACGCCGGGGCGCAGGCCCTCCTGGAGCCGCCCTTCGGCTTGCGCTGGGGAGATTCTCCGGAAAAGTTGATTGCTTGGGCATCCCGACATTCCCTGGATGTTACCATTTCCCTGCCCGGAGATCAACCGGCAATGCGGGTGCTGAAAATTGCCCCGAAAAAGGGCTTTTTGCCAGAAACCCAAGCGGGTGCCGTGGAGGGCCGGTTCCTCACCGGCAAGCTCTTCGAACTGACCGTCCACTACTTCGACCCCGAGGCTTCCGCGGACTTGATGGAGACCCGCTTCGACGCGCTGCGCAAGCAAGTCAGCACCGAGCACGGTCCGCTGCTCACCAACCAGCAACGCCGGACGGTGACAGATCAGTTCGTGACGCGGACTCAATCGTTTCATCGGGAACCGGTGAAGGGCTTGTTCCTCCTGCTGGCATTCACCGAGGTGGAGGATCTGTTACGTCATTCCAAGGATGCGAGGTTTTCACTCATCTATCGAAATGACAATTTCAGGGAGGAGTTGTTGAAGGAATTGAAAGGGCCGTGAATCACTCGATGGTGGTCACGGTGCTGTTCATCTTGATGGTGCGGTTCAGCGTGAAGGTGATGTAAGCGAGGCGATCCGTGCCGAATGGCGTTTTCGTAAGGAGCTCCATCGTCCACACCCCGTCGCTGTCGAAAATGCTGTCGTAGGACGTCAAGCTGAGCACGCGGCTGTTTGGCACGGAGTCGTTGATGATGAGCGAGGATCCCGGCACGATCGTGCCGGTTGTTCCGAGAACCGGATTGCCCTTATACACTTGCGCATACGTGGTGGAGTTCGGATAAAGGTCGTTCAGTGCCAGCGTGAGCGTCGGTAGGGTGAAGCGGATCGCTTCGTTTTGCGCGATGCCGGAAATCGTGCCGTCCGCCACCGGCCACACCTGAATATACTGCGAGGCCAGTTGGGACTCGGGAGCTTGGTAGTCTTCGAGCGAGAAGATCGAAAATCGTTCCTCGCCGCGGACTTTTGAACGATCCGCGCCGGGCACCGAGGTAAGGAGAAACGACAAGTTCTGGGTCCCGTTCGTGGCAATGGAGGACTGCGTCAACAGCGTCGCCTGGGTGCGGTCGATGCCGGCACCGGTTCCCCCGACTCCGTACGACTGCACATGACGGAGAAACTTCACGCTCTTCGAGGGCTCCGGATCTGTCGCTCCCGACAGCAGGCCACTCACGGTGACATCGACGTAAAACGGACGATCGGCACGGGTCCGGGGAATCACGCCGGTGGTATCTTGCGAGCGCACCACCACCGTGGCGACCGGCACGTAGGTCCCCACATAACTGGTATCCAACAGATAGCTGGTCATTCCGGTGAGAGAGGAGGACTTGACGGTCCACAAGTCGAAGCGGGCACCTCCCGGATTGATCGCCAGTGCGGAGGGCTGGCTGCCATTCGGGGCTACGGTCGAAGATGCATCCCAAGTGACACCGGAAGGCATCTGGAATTGGCGGATGTAGTTGGAGTAGGTAATGGTTTCGACCGCGAGACCCAAGCCACATGACAGCGATGCCGCGGCGATCCAATGAACGAGTGTTTTCATAATTGGGGTGTTTTGGTGGCCAATTCAACTGGAGCTTTAGGAGGCAGGACCGATATCGGTCCGGCTTGATAGGTTGCTACGATCAGGTTTCTGGATCTCACCATCTGCTTCTGGGTTTCCTCGGCGATGGGACTGTTCCCCTCCGCCTGCACCCGGGAAACCTCGACCGTGGTGATCCAGCCGCGGTTGAGCGCGTAGAAGTCCGCCCAGCTCATCAGCTTCGCACCCGGCTGGTATTTGAAGCGATCCTCGAAATTTTTGGGAATCTGAAGAACCGCGCGTTTGGGCACCAAGGTCACCGCCCCGTTGAAGCAGATGACATCCGACTCGCTGATCAGATCTTTGGGACGATTGACCGTGGAGGGATCCGGACCTTTCGCCGGGAGCTGCTTGCGCATGGGATCTTCCTGAGAAGCTTTGCGGTACATCACCACCAGTTGCTCGTGGGTGGCGGCGTCTTGCATCTCGCCGGCCGCCG
>JAYWDF010000814.1:0-3509 GCA_043779985.1 Akkermansiaceae bacterium
TCACGGGCACCGCTTCGGTTGTCAAAAATGGCAACGGCTTGGTTGCGATGAACACATCCAACAGTTTCACGGGTGGCACGATCGTTAACGCAGGCACCCTTGCCATCAACAGCGCTACCAGCCTTGGAAATGCCTCCGGCGCTCTCACCCTCAACAACGGCACGCTGCAGACGACCGCCGACATCACGACCACGCGCAACATCACGCTGGGAAATGCCAACAGCACGATCCTGGTCGATCCGAGCACAACCTACACTGTCAACGGTGTCGTGAGCGGCACCGGCGCGCTCAATAAGACTGGCACGGGCACGCTGACTCTTGGCACGGCCACGAATACCTTTAGTGGAGGCCTGCTCATCAATGCCGGCACGGTTTCCGTGGACAGCAATGTGCGCCTCGGGGGAGTTAGCGGCACTGCCGGAGCGCTCACGCTCAACGGTGGCACTCTGCGCTACACGAATATCGCCGCGGTTACCAATACCCACCCCATCACCGTCGCTGCCGGCGGTGCCACGCTGGATATTCTCGGAACCGCGACCACCCTCCAAGGCAGCCGCGTGATTTCCGGAGCCGGCACTCTGTTGGGATCTGGCGCGTTGACGATCAACGGCGACGGTGCAGTGGATGCGGCTGGCGGCTCGGGCGCCTTGGTGCTAACGGGAGCTAACACCTACAACGGAGCCATCACTCTCCAGAATGGTGCCATTCTCGCCATCGAAGGCGGGTCTGCATTGGACTCCGCCTCTACGATCACGCTCAAGAACAACAGCGAGTTTTCCGTGGCTACCGGACTTACCACCAACAACGCCATCACGGCGGATGGAGGCACAAACAGCTACCTCAGTTTCACCAACGGTGGTAGCGGCGTATTCGGAGGCTCGGTGACGCTTAACTCCGCTCTTACAGTTGCCATGCGCAATTGGTATAACACCGGCGCCCAGAACGGCACCATCTCCGGCCTCATCACTGGCAACGGCCCGCTGACCGTTAGCTCTGGCGGCCTGCTCACCCTCTCCAACGCCGCCAACAACTATTCCGGCGGCACCACGATCAACGCGAGCAAAGTTCTGGCCAGCGCCAACAGCGCTCTCGGCACTCAGGGCGTCTCCGTCGGCGGCACCAACGCACAGGTTCAGCTCGCCGGGGGTGTTGACGTTGCAAATGCCATCACCATCAACGCCGGCGCCGGCTCCACGTCGCAGGGCGTAATCTGGATTCCGACCCTCAATGCCAACGCCACCGTCAGCGGTGCCATCACGATCAATGCGGCGGCGGGTGCTGGCGGGCACTTCGCCACCAACGGTGGGACATTGACGGTCGCCGGCGCGATTACTTCATCCGTCCCTGTCTCCGCCCGAATTGGCACGGTCGTCTTCTCCAACACTGGCAGCAGTTATAACCAGTTGAACGTGCAGCAAGGCACTGTCCGAATTGGCGCTACCAACGCGATCCCCGTCGCTGCGAGCGTTGACCTCGGCGTGAGCGGCGCGGCCATCCTTGACCTTGCGGGCTTTAACCAGACGCTGCTCGGGCTCACGAAAAACAACATCACCAATGCCGCGACGGTGACCAACAGCGGCACTTCCGATTCCACGCTGACCACCACCGGCACAAGCATCTTCGGCGGGGTGATCCAGAACGGAGCGACCAACAAAACCGCAGTGACTGTCAACAGCGGCTTGCTCACCCTGAGCGGTGCGAACGGCTATACCGGTGATACGACGATCAACGGCGGAACGCTGACCGCCAATCTTGCCAACAATTCCCTGAATCCCGCAACCAGCGCCCTGGGCAATCCGCAGGTCGCTCACAACATCACTGTCAACACGGGCGGCACGCTGGTCTTCGCGCAGGGCGACACGTTCGGCGGCGCCAACACCAATGTCGTCTCGACCCTGGTGATCAATGCTGGTGGCACGGTCACCAACACGGCAGGCGCTTTCACGACCCTCGGCCCCGTCGCTTTGAATGGCGGCACGCTGACCACGACGGGCGGCGCGGCGGCAGGCTACCAGTCCTACAGTTTGAGCGGAGATGTCACCGTCGGCGGCTCCACGGCCTCGGCTATTTCGGTCACCGGGGGCGGCAACACCTTCAACGGGGTCCACCTCGGCACAAACACGACCTTCACGGTTGCAGACGCGGTTGCCGGTTCGGCGCATGACCTCATCGTTTCCGCGCCACTGGTTGATCGCAACGCCACGCTCACCGGCGCCGGCGGCCTGACCAAGTCCGGCTCGGGAACCATGGCGCTGACTGCTGCCAATACCTACACCGGAGCCACCATCATCTCCGCGGGAACGCTGCTGGTAAATGGTTCGCTGGGGAATACCGCAGTGTCTGTCAATGGCGGCACGCTCGGAGGTTCGGGCACCATCGGCGTAGCAAGCGCTTCCGTCGCGATCAATACCGGCGCCACACTGGCTCCCGGAAACTCACCGGGCACGATGAATGTCAACGGTTCCCTTTCGTTGAACTCCGGTTCCACCTTTGCCTATCAATACACCGGCGGCGCGACCGCTGCTGACTTGGTGGACGTGAATGGAGCACTGACCATCGACACCGGTGCGCTGCTCACCTTACAGGATCTCGGATCCTACACCATTGGCGACAAGTTCACGCTCTTTGCCTACGAGTCGCTTACCGGAGTCTTCGGTGCCTATGCCGATGATCAGTCCTATACCTTCAATGGGGGTGACTGGATCTTCAATTACAACGACACGACCGCTGGACTCAATGGTGGCGAGGTCACGGGTGCTGAAGGCAGTGGCTTCGTCACGATCACAGCGGTGCCTGAACCGAATGCCGCAATGCTGGTAGGTGGCCTGGGCCTCCTCGCTCTGTTGCGCCGCCGTCGGAATTGATGAGACTTGAAGATGTGTGATTTTAAAAGGCACCGGACGCCCGTCCGGTGCCTTTTTTCGCAGAGTCGGTTGGTGATGGGTAAGGGATGCACCCTTGACGGACGATTCCTCGAAAGGCAGGGTATGGAAAGTTGGCTTCCGCTGTGAGTTGGATCATTGAATCATTTTTCCCTGTGCTCCCCGCTCTCCATCGTCGGCCGTGGTTTCTGTGTCTACTCCTGATCTGTAACGGCGTGGATCAGGCGGTGGCAGCCCAGGAAGCGCTCCATCCTAACGTGCGGGATGCGGCCACCTTGCACCTATGGCATGTTGACGAGGATAAACCGCCATTCGCCGATGACGTGGAGAAGGGGACCCCGCTGTTGGGGTTGTTGAACGGTGCTCGTGCTGGTCAGGCCGCGCTGCCGGGATTTGGGAAATCAGTCTCTCTCAATGCCAAAGTCGGCGGGACTCCGGGACTGTCGGACTTGAGGGGTGCCATTCTGTTGGCCCAACCCGTTCTGGAAAGCGGTCCTCGCGACAACGTTCCCGCGGGCTTCAGTTATTTCGGGCCGGATGGGGCCTTTACTTTTGAAATGGTGGTGAAGTTCGATGTCTTGCCGAAAGACTCACCTAACATCGCCATGGATCTACTCACCATGGAGG
>JAYWDF010000815.1:0-3499 GCA_043779985.1 Akkermansiaceae bacterium
GCCCGTCCTGGGTTCAGCATCTCCGGGCATTTGACGGAACTTCAGAGCCGATGATCGGTTTTCCTCCAGACGGGTCCCGGCGCTTCTCCCACATCATCGTATCAGTAACATTTCCACGCTTTTTCTGCTAGCCACCTATCAGCCTTCCCGCTTGTATTAGTTCGTATCAAACAGGCGACTTCCGCAATTCATCCACGCTCCCTCCCGATTCCCCTCTCCACCATGCCCGCCAAACCTCGAAAAGCGCCCAAGCCGACCGTCCTTCGCGACTTCTTCGGATCGCTGGATGACAAAACCAAAGGCCTTTTACTCCTGACCTTGAACCTGGAAGCCGACTCGGAAGTCCCCCCGAAGGCCAAGCAGGAGAAGCTGGAAGCCGAACTCCTCCGGAGAATCAAGTAGCCGTCCACGATCATGATTTTCGAACGACTGACTCTTCACAACTTCCAGCGCTACGGCGGCACGAATACCATTGAGTTCCCGGATCCCGAGGAAACTTCGCTGGTCGTGATTTTGGCTCCCAACAACTCCGGCAAGACCACCATCCTGCGCGCAATCGATTTCCTGTTTTACGGCTCGCTCGACGGGGAGGGATCGGAGACATCGTGGAAACTCGTCACCGACGTGATCCGGGACGAGACGCAGGCGGGCACCGAGGTCAAGGCATGGGTCGAGGCCCGGCTGAAATTCCCGGATAACCAGACCCTCACCGTCCGCCGGCAAATCACCGCCCGCCGGCCCACCGAGAACAAGTGGATGGCCGAATCACCTAAGCTCCTTTGGAGAAAGACCGACAGCCCGAATGAAAAATTCCAGGCGGATGATGGCCACTATCAGGTAAAAATCGACAACGCCGTCCCTCAGGATCTGTTCTCCTGGTTCTACTTCCAGGGCGAACCCGCCAACGGGAAAATGGGCCGCGGCGCGACGGCCAGCGTTCTGGAGCCGCTGAAAAAAGTGCTGCAAATCCGCCGCTGGAAGGATGCGCGCAACAATGTGCAGGCCGTGATCCAATCGCTCACCCAACAGGAAGCCCGAGAAGCCGGAGCCAATAAGGCTTTCCTCGAAGTCCGGCACCGGGAAAGCGTGGTCCGCAAAAGTCTCGAAACCAACCGCCTCGACCTCAATGCCCTGAAAACAGCGGAGGCCGAGCTTGGCCGATCCAAGGCCCGCTTGGACACGGAACTCGCCGAAGTCAGCGCGCAGGCGAAGGCCTCCCAGGAGCTCTACACCCAGCTCCAGAAACACAAACTCGACGAGCAGCAGGCCCAACAGGCGATCAAGACCGCCGACACTCAGGTCTGTGATCTCGTCAAAAGCACTCTGGCCATCCCCTTGCTGGAACCTGCTTTCGCCCCTGCCGACCGGCACTTGGAAGATCTGCGGACCCGCAATCTGTTACCTGCCGACGTCAGTAAGGGATTCATCGAGAGGCTCCTCAAGGGCGAGCAATGCGTTTGCGGCACCTGCCTCGACGAGCCGAAACGAGCGGAACTCACCAAATACCTCGGCCTCACCCTCGGCCTCACCCTCGCCGCCCAGACCAACCGCGACCTCGTCGCCCTCGCCGACGCCCTTGAAGGCGGCAAGGAAAGTGCCTTGAGAAAAAAAGCCGCCGCCTTCCCGGCCCGCCTCACGCGTTTGACCGCAGAGCGAGGCGCGGCCGTCGCCTTGCTGAAGCGCGCTCAGGACGCCATTGAGGGACTGATGCCGAAGATCGAGAAAGCCTCCATGGACCGCTTCGCCGAGCTGGTGAACCTCGTGCGCAAGGCCGAACGGGAAATCTCCGACAATCAGCGGTCACAAGCCGAGAAGTCGGAATCCATCCGCAAGCAGGAAAGCACCTTAGCCGGCCTTGCCACAGAACTCGCCAAAGCCCGCCCCAAGAAGGGGGCCGACAAGATGGAAGGCATCGCCAAAGCCATCGAAATGGCCGAGACACTGCGGGAAAAGCTGAACGAGGGCGAAACCAAGTTCCGTCAGGCCGTCCATGGTATCCTCCAGGAACGGCTTACCCACTACTTCGGCGTCGCCACCAGCGGCAACACGGCATGGATCGACAAGGAAAACTTCCTGCCCTCCATGCACGACCGCAACAATCTGGTGGTCACCAATCCTGGTGGCGGTGAGCAACAGGTTCTCAATCTCGGCTTCGTCATCGCCCTCGCCGAGATGCGTACCATGATCAACGAGGACATGACCTCCGCTGGCCTCGGGGTGCGGCTGCTCGGTGAACCCTCAAAACACCTCATGCGGCCGCATACTCTCTGGGCCTCAAATTAACCTCGCAAACGACTGGTTTTCAGCATCAAATTCTCCGTGCTTCTCGACTCCGCTATAGAACGCCTCTACGACCTCAATGTCGGCATCATCGGCGTGGCGGGGGAGCGCCACGAGCGACCGCACAAGCCCTTGCTGCTCCTTGCCACCTTCGATCTCATCGACGAGGGTATGGCCACTCCCGAGCGCATCCCGTGGTGCCAAGAAATCCGCGACCGCTTCACAGTCCGCTTCAATATCGTCAGGAAACACGACGACAAAAACACGCCGGACAACCCTTTCCACTACTTGCAATCCGAGGGTTTCTGGCAGGCATGGAAGGAGGGAAATAGCAAGACCCGCCCGGTCGATGCGCCATTGCTGGCTCGCGATCTTGGCCAAGTCTTCGCCCGCTTCACCGATGGCTTTCAATACCTCGTCGCCATTCCCTCCAACCGCCAACTCATGCGAGAGGCCCTCATTGTCCGTTACTTTCCCAACAGTCTTCCAATCAAAAATCAAAAACCAACAATCCGCATTCATCAATCCCCACTCCTCGTCGCCGAGGAAGAACTCGAATACGGCCGCTCTCCCGCCTTCCGCCGTAAGATACTCTCCATCTACGATCACCAATGCGCCGCCTGCGGGCTTCGCATCAAGCTTCCCGCTGGCAACGACGTCAGCTTCATCGACGCCGCCCACCTAATCCGGTTTTCCGAGAGACGGAATGACCATCCCACCAACGGCCTCGCCCTTTGCAAGAACCACCATTGGGCCATGGATCGCAATCTCATCGCGCCTTGCCCGGATCATCACTGGCACGTTTCCAAAATCCTCGATCCTCGCCGTTCCAATGGGGAAAAGGAGTTGCTCGAACTATCAGGAAAATCATTATTGCTTCCTCAAGATCAAGCTTTTCACCCGGATTCGGAGGGGCTGAAGTGGCGATGCGATCAACTAATCGCGTAGTCCGGAAACGAGACACTCAATTCAAATCATTTTCACTCAATTGTCCCATTTCCACCAAACGCAAACCCGCATCCGCCCCAGATGACAAAACAGCCGAAATGGCTCCGCCGCTTTTGAAATGAATTGGTCTAAACTTCTTCCATCAACACTTAACCCTGAGGTTCTCTTCAGGCAACTATCCGATGCTGATCATAACATCGCGACACAAGCATTGCGGGACATAGTTATTTTGCTAGCCCTGAGTATTGCAGCGGTTTTCGCCGTTTGCGTG
>JAYWDF010000816.1:0-3498 GCA_043779985.1 Akkermansiaceae bacterium
CAGAAGCAGGTCGCCGTGGTCTCGCCGAAAATCGACATCATTGGTTCAGGCGAGGATTGGTTGAGCTTTGACTTGTCGTTTCAAACGAATGATGGGGTGTCGGTGTCGGCGGCGGAAGTTCGCAGGCTTTTAAGAGCTGGAAAGGGTGCTGGGGCATCGGCTGGCGGGCGTCGGTTGATCATCTCGGATGACATCGCGAATGTCATCGATCCGCTCTTCGCAGATCTCGATTTGCGCCAGGAAAATGGCCACTTCATGGCGTCGGCTCGCTCCGGTGAGATGATTCGTGAAATCCGTAATAAAATCGACAAGTCGCTGAATACTAATCATTCAGAAGATTCATTTACATTTGATTCACCGGACACCTTGCAAGCCGAGCTCCGTCCTTACCAATCGCTCGGTGCCGGCTGGATGTTTGACCGTGTGCAGCGCTTCGGCGGCGCCCTTTTGGCGGATGATATGGGGCTCGGGAAAACGGTGCAAACGATTGCATTAATCGAACGTTTGTTTGTGGATGATGCGAAGGATTCCGGGGTGGTGATGGTGGTGGCGACCGCCTCACTGCTGGGGAACTGGCGGGCGGAGTTCGCCCGTTTTGCGCCGGCCCGGACGGTCCGGATTCTCCACGGCGCGAGTCGCGATACAGAGCGGGAGAAGGTGCGATCCGGTGAGGTGATCCTCACCAGCTACGGCACCCTTGCCCGGGATCTGGCCTTCCACCTGAAGCGCGACTACCGCGCGGTGGTGGTGGATGAGGCCAGTTTGATGCGGAATCCGGACACCGATCATGCGAAAGCGGTATCGAAATTGCGGGCGACTTCCCGCATCGCCTTGACCGGCACACCCATCGAGAACGGCATCAAGGATTTGTGGTCGATTTTCCGCTTCATCCAACCGGGTTGGCTGGGTGGCCGGGAGGATTTCAAGGACCGCTACGAACTTCCTCTGGCGGCGGGTGAGTCCCCGGGCGCGGTGATAGAGCGCTTGCGCCTCAAGATTTCACCCTTCCTGCTGCGGCGGACCAAGGAGCAGGTCGCTCCCGAATTGCCTTCCAAGCTCTTCATCGACGAATTTTGCGATCTGAGTCCGGACCAGCAATCGGTTTATAAAGAGCTCCTCATCGAAGGGCGGAAGCGAGTGGATGCAATCGCCGACTCTGGCAACAAAGGGGCTGCCCGGATGCAAATGCTCACCGCGCTGTTGCGACTGCGGCAGACCTGTTGTGACTTGGCGCTGCTTGGCAACGATCGATTCAATCAACTGTTGGTTGCTCGCCGCTCCGCCAAACTCCAACGCTTGTTGGAGTTGATCGAGGAAGCAGTCGCTGGAAATCATAGAATGCTCATTTTTAGTCAGTTTCAAAAACAATTACTAGAAATCGAGAAAAGCATTACCGAGCGCGGCTGGGTAAGTTTGCGCCTCGATGGGCAGTCCCGGAACCGGCAACAACTGGTGGACAAGTTCCAGCAAGCGGATGGCCCGCCCGTGTTCCTCATCAGCCTCAAAGCCGGTGGCTATGGCCTCAACCTGACCGCCGCGGACACGGTCGTCCATTTCGACCCGTGGTGGAATCCGGCAGCGGAAGCCCAGGCAACCGACCGCGCCCACCGAATCGGCCAGACCCGACCGGTGACCGTCTACCGCTTGCTCACCCGTGGCACGGTCGAAGAAAAAGTGGTAAGACTCCAGGCGAAGAAGCGCGAACTGGTGTCCGCCATCGACGAGAACGGTGCCGGCGATGCGGTTGGCTGGAGCATGGACGACCTGGAATCGATGCTCAGCGCGGAATGAACTGGCTGCGGAACCGCGAGCGCTGCTCCGGGCCACGCCTTCGGGATCCCCGCTTCGACCCACAGTTGACAAGTGAGGCGACCAGCTTCAACCAGTGCCCCCGATTCTCCAATCCCCATGCCTACTCCCACCACGATTCGCCACATTTTTAGTAACTCCTGGATGCAACGCACGCTGTTGGTGCTGGCGCTTTTGCCGTTGGCGAGCTGCACGATGGTGCCGGAGCTGGGCGCGCTGGTGGACAAAGGTGGCACCAAGGGCCGACGGATCGTGGTGAGTTTGAAATCGCAACAGGCCAGCCTATATCATCAGGGAACTCTGGTCGCGGTCTCGCCTATTTCCTCCGGCCGTGAGGGCAAGTTGACACCCATGGGGAAATTCCAAGTGGTGGAAAAGGACATTGACCACCGCTCATCGCTTTACGGCAACTACGTGCGCGACGGGAAGATCGTGAAACAGAACGTGGACATCCGGAAGGGCGGCTGTCCGGGCGGTTGCAAGTTTGAGGGCGTGCCGATGCCGTATTTCATGCGCTTCAGCGGCGCCTGCGGTTTGCACGCCGGAAATGTCCCGGGCTACCCGGCATCGAGTGGCTGCATCCGGCTGCCGAAGCGCCAGGCGAAGCGGTTCTACGACGCGGTGAGGGTGGGCACCCCGGTGGTGGTGCAGCGTTAGACTTTGCGGCTTTTCCGCCAAACTTGGATGGCATCGAGAAACGGCTTGGCATAGCGCTGGACCTTGGCCGCACCGATGCCGGGGACGTGGAGCGCTTCCTCGGCGTTGACCGGTTGATAGCGGGCTAACGCTTCGAGGGTTTTATTACCAAAAACCACGTAAGTCGGCACGTCCTCGCGCTTGGCGATTTTCTCGCGGATGTCGCGGAGCATCGAGTAAAGCTGGCCGTCGAAGCCGTGGTCCTTGAGGCCGACTTCCTTGCGACCGGATTCGGGGTCCGGCCAGACGAGCTGGAACTTCGCCTTGCCCCGCATCACCTTGTCCCCGAGGGGCGTGAGAGTGAGCAGGGGGAACTCGCCGGTGACGGTGACGACCAGGCCGGCATCGGCCAGCGATCGCATCAGGCTGTTCAGATAGCCCGCGCCCTTGTCTTTGAGAATGCCGTAGGTGGTGAGCTTGTCGAGGCCGCCACCGATGATTTCCTGCGACTTGCTACCGGCTAACATCTGGACGATTCGCCCGCGCCCGTAGCGGGCTTCCCAACCGGTGGCGGTGCGGCGGGACATCCGAGCGACGCCGCTGAGCGCTTTACACACGACCAAGGTCTCTTCTTCCGTGGCAGGGCGGTTCTCGCCGGAGCCCTCGTCGCGGCAGACGTCGCAAGTGCCGCAGACGCCGGCTTCCTCCTCGCCGAAGTAGCTCAGAATCCATTGCTGGCGGCAGCTGCGTGAGTAACACATCTCCACCATCGCCTTGAGCTTCTCGCGGTCGCGACGGTCCTTTTCCTCGATCGCGATCTCGTCGATCTGGAGGGCGCGGGTCAGCACGTCCGGCTTGAGCAGGCGGGTGCCCTTCATCCGCTTTTTGGGAATGTCGAAGCGCTCGACATAGCCGCCGCGTGCGAGGATCGCCATCGCGCTGCCGACGGACATCGAGTTTTTTACGTCCGCACCCTCGGCGATCTCGTCGAGCGTGCGGTGGACTTCGAAGTCCTTGTCCGCCTCGTTGAGCAAATACTGGTAAATCGAGCGG
>JAYWDF010000817.1:0-3497 GCA_043779985.1 Akkermansiaceae bacterium
TATGTCGACAACGCCGCCATGCAGCTCATCAAGCGCCCGGGCTCCTTCGACGTGCTCGTCACGGAAAACCTCTTCGGCGACATTCTATCCGATGAAATGGCGATGATCTCCGGCTCGCTCGGCATGCTTCCCTCCGCTTCGTTAGGAAAGCAACGCGAGGACGGCCTCTACTTCGGCCTCTACGAACCGTCCGGCGGCTCCGCTCCCGACATCGCCGGCCAAGGCATCGCCAACCCGATCGCCCAGATCCTCTCGCTCGCCATGCTGCTGCGTTTCTCCCTCGGGGAAATCGAAGCCGCAGACGCCATCGAAGCCGCCGTGGCCAAGACCATCGCCGACGGCTACCGCACCGGCGACATCGCCACGAGCCAGCCCGGCGAGACCAAGGTCGGCACCACCGGCATGGGCGACGCCGTGCTCGCACGCCTCTGATCGGTATTCCTGCCCGTGTCATCCTCAGCAAGCCCTCCCGCCTTCGGGAGGGCTTTGCTACCTGGCTAGAGCCTGCTGAAATCGGGACAGCCTGTGCCGAAACACACATTTCCCGGCCATGGGATGCCTCCGAAAGGGTGGATGCGCGCCCAAGTTTTCCGGGCCACGAGCCCCGAAAACTTGACATCGTGAGCGGATAACGTATTCTATCAAACGGTCCCGGGTTGGGTCTCAATTCACGCCCGACTCCTCCAAAGTTCCATTACCCACCAGATAAACACCATGAACACGCCGCTGACCAAGACAATGATGCAGTTCCCGCTGGTGATTTTACTGGCCAGCTCCCCCGCCCCCGCTAACGACAGCTTCAACTCGGAATTGAGCCACTTCGCCGGTAATGCCGTGATCGCAAGTGCGACCACCATCGTAGTGGATAAATACTATCCGAAAATCCAGAAGCCGGCCAAGACTGGCTTCATTGTCAGCGCCTCGGAAGCGGTCCTCGGTGAAGCGGCCGAGCGAATGACCGGAGGTAAATTCTCACTGCTCGATGCAGCCGTCGGCACCGTGGGCGCGGCCGCCGGCGCCTATCTGACCGATAAATGGTATGTCGCCCCGCGAATGGAAACCCGTAAGGGGGAAACTACCTACGGCGTCATGGCCACTCATCGTTTCTAACCTCTAAGGAACGAAGCGACCGATTGTGAAAATCGAACGCCGTGTCGCTCAATCAATCCGCTAGAACGCGAGATCCACCCAGCCTGACAGGAATCACAAGGTGTAACAGAAACATCAGCGGCAGGGCCAACAACATGGCCAGTAGAAAACCGAGCACCGTTCCAAGGAGTAAATTAAGAGTCACATTCGGCGACGCCGGGGCCTGCCCGATCTGGGGCTCTTCATGGAGGACTACACTCTCATCCGGCATTTTACTCGAGATCGTCTCACTGATTTGTTTGAGTTTCAGCGTCTGCAAGAGCGCTTGGTCGGCGTCTAAATCCCGCTTGGCGTCAGCGTGCTCAGGATCGCTCCAACCGCCTCTCGCATTAGGATCGATGGGACTAGGAATGGTTCGGAGCACCTTGATGCGTTCTTCGACTTTATCCTCCTGATCCTTCACCGCTTGGTTCAGTTCAAGCAGGCCCCGTTCACGGCCTCGCTTCAGGCTTTCCGAGCGATAAGCCCGGTAGCAACGCGCAACCTCGGTGACGATATCCCGCGTCACCTCTTTGTCCGTGTGCCGCACCCGGATGGAAATCAAATCCGTCCCCCGGATGTTCTCGGTGTTCACCATGCCTTTGAGCATCCGGATTGCGCTCTCCTCGTCCACTCCCCATCGGTTCACCAGTTCGAGTTTCTCAACCACTTTCGCCAAGGACGCATGGCTTTTGATTTTTTCAAACTCCGTCCCGAAAAATTGGGGCGTCATGCCGGAGACTCCCAATTCTCCATTTGCAGAAATTGGCAAGGGCTTCACCTCCATGATCGCTTCGCTCTCATATTTTTTCGGCATCACATAACTGATGACCGCAGCCACCCCCAGCCCCATCAATGGGCCGATTACCGCCATCACCCCCAAAACCCACCAAAAGCGTTTGAACATCCCTGGAGGTTAGGGGCCCTGCCTCTGATAGCAATCCTTAAGCAACTCTTACGGGGCACTCGGAGATTAGGACAACGAATTGACGGGATCATGCGGTCAGATCGGGCGTTCATTCCGTGGAAGAACTTGGATCGACCGACTCACGAATCGTTTCGGGCTTACCCATCCTCTTTCCCTGTGATCAGTGCGATAAACGCCTCCTCCATCGACGGATCCTCGTTCTCCGGCGTGGCGGCGAGAGCCTTGAGTTCATCGGGCGTGCCATTGGCGATGAGTTGGCCACGATAGACGAGGCCGATGTGGTCGCAATATTCGGCCTCATCCATGAAATGGGTGGTAACCATGACCGTGACGCCGCGCTCTACCAAGCCGTTGATGTGCGTCCAGAACTCGCGGCGGGTGACGGGATCGACACCTGAGGTAGGTTCGTCGAGAAACAGGATATCCGGCTCATGCATCACCGAACAAGCGAGTGCGAGGCGCTGTTTGAAGCCCAGTGATAGAGAATCCGTCTTCGCCTTGAGAAACGGTTCGAGGTGGAAAATCTCGGCCATTTTAGCGGTCTTGCGCCGTTGGTTGGCGCCGGCGAGCCCATAGATTCCCGAGAAGAAATCGAGGTTCTGTTGGACACTCAGGTTGCCGTAAAGCGAGAATTTCTGCGCCATGTAGCCAAGCTTCTGGCGCGCCTTGCCCGCGCTGCGGCGGAGATCAAGGCCGACGACTACCGCTCGCCCGGAGGTGGGCTTGAGCAGGCCGCACATCATCTTGAAGGTGGTGGATTTTCCCGCTCCGTTAGGTCCCAACAGTCCGTAGATCTCGCCGCGGCGGACTTGGAAGGTGACTTGATCGGTGGCGGTGAAATCGCCGAATTTCCTAGTGAGCTTGTCCGCCTCGATAACCACGCTGCCATCGCCCGGAATCTCGCGGATGTGTTGAGCAAGTATGGAATCCCCGCCGGGGCCACCGCCCATGCGGTCGATGAAGGCGTCTTCAAAACGCGGCGTCACGGATGCCCATTCGGTTTCGGCAGGCGCACCGATTTCTGATGGTGAAAACGGTTTCGCGCCCTCACGGAAGGTCAGCCGCAGGTGGCGACCCTGGATGGTGCCGTCACTGACTTCCGCACGTGATAGAGCATGGGCGAGCATGCTGCGTTTGTTTCCCGCAGGGATTTTCAAGTGCCAGCAACGGCCAGCGATCGGCGCGGTGAGGGTGGCGGGTGGGCCGGAGAAGATTAGTTTCCCCTCGTGCAGAAGGAGAGTGGTGCCACAGAGCTCGGCCTCGTCCAAATAGGCGGTGCTCCAGACGACGGCGATGCCATCGTCCACCAGCTTGCTGACCATACCCCAGAGTTCCTTGCGGGAAATAGGATCCACGCCCACTCCGGGCTCATCGAGCAGGAGCAGCCTGGGCTTTCCTAACAACGCACACGCCAGCCCGAGCTTTTGCTTCATGCCGCCGG
>JAYWDF010000818.1:0-3490 GCA_043779985.1 Akkermansiaceae bacterium
CCAAGCCACGAGCCGGATATGATCTAATGCTGCAGCCTCGGGAGCTCAAATTCATCCCGATCTGGAACATTGCCGTCTCGCTCTCCTACACCATGCGCCGGGCGGATTACCCCACTTGCGGCATTAAGGTCGAGTCCGTTCCGTGGGCGCAAGGCAAGCCTGCGAGTGCGATGATTGCCGCCATTTCCTCACCTCATGGGCCAGGCGCTTGAGTTGGAAGGAAACCACAGCCTGCTTCCTAACCAACTGGGACACGGTCTGCCGTTCGGTGAAATGGATCGTCGATTTCGCTCTGAAACACCGCGATCTGGAGGGCTTCACCCCCTCCGGGGTCATTTATCATTGGCGCAATACGCTTCAAGCCGTGCTTGCGAATGAGGGTGGTGGCTTTCGGCGGGGTGCGGGCTGCATCGCGCAGCAATACCCAGTCGATGGGGAAATGAATGTCGGCCTTGACACAGGTGCTGTCGAAATAAACGTCATTAAACCGGACGTTTTTTGTTAGGCTGAAAGTCGTGCGGGGTGTTTCGGCCTGTTCCTTTTGCGGATCGGTTGCGGCAAGCAGGCCGGTGAGGTTGCGGGCGATGTTGGTCCGCAAGGCGAGCACGCTGTATTTAGCGAAGCGTTCCTAGCGCACGGCGATGGTGCTCCGGGCGTCGATTCCGCGCTCGAAAAGAGTTAGTGTGATGAATTCCTCTTCGAGACCCGAAGCAGAGAGGATGCTGTCGACGCGTTGCCAAAGGGTGTGCAGCTCGCGGTTGTCAAGTGGGCCGTAAACGCAAGGAAGCGCTGGACGAAGGTCGGGTTGATAGGTGGGGGATCCAGTTCTAACTTGGATTTAGTGTTGTGACCAAGTCATAAGCCTCGGATTTCGGGCATGGGAGTCTTTTCGGGCTTCCATGCCCCCTTTTTCCCGCTGCTAAAGCATTGTGCCACAAGCACTCACCAAGCCTGGGACAGGCTCTAGTTTAGCCCCACTCTGGCCGGACTTCGGGGTCCACCTTAACGCGCCGGGATCACTCGCTTAGTATCGCTGAAAGAAAGGGGGGAGGGAGCGGCGTGGACGGCTCGCGTGGAGTCACCGCGTTCCGCCGCCGGTTTGTCGCTTCCAATCTTGTCGCCACCTGGTGGCCTCGGCTTTGACCTCGGGGTCGCTGATCGTATCCAGTGCCCACTGCGAGGCGGCGGGATCGTTCTTCCGCCACAGCGCTTGTTGAGAAAACTCAGCCAGTCCGTTTTCACGCTGCCACGATCCTTCCGGCATGGTTGTGAGCCATTGTTTGGCGCGCGGCAGGTCCTCTCGGATGTAACGGCCGATTGCCTTGTGATAGATTTCCACGGTGTCGGGACGTTCGGGGAGGTTGGTGCCCCATTCGGCGAGTTTTTGGGGGGCTGTGTCGCTGTGTTCGGAAAAGTTGGCGAGCTGCGAGGTGACTGATTTTGCGACGGCACCCCACTGGTCGGAGGCGATTGCAAACTTCATGGCCGGGAGGAGGCCGGGTGAGGTTTCGTCGATTTGGGAGAGCACCGCTTTCGTGGCCTCGCCCTTCATCTCGGGCGGGACTTGGGCCAGTTCCGCGGCGAGGTTGTCCTCGCTTAAGTCCCGCAAGCCCGCACTCCACTGCATGATCGCGACTTTTCGGGCAGAGCCTGCCGGTAATGCGCTCCAACGGTCGCGCAGCGCTGCCGGATCTCCGCCACCGGGGAGCTTTTTGAATGTGTCCTGCAGCCAGTCGTCGTGATCGTCGCCCGCTTGCTCGACGATCTTCGCAACGATCGCGTCGCGCTCCGGGTCGGATTGGATTCCCCATAACAACTCCGGGATGACCCGTTTGGGCATCCGCCCGGGAAACTCGGCCAACATCGACGCCACCAGCAACCGGTTCTTTGCCAGCACTGCAGTCACCCACTGCTCACGGAGCGATTGGGCGCCCACGCCGTACCTGCCGCTCTGGATCAGCGCCCATGCGTCTAGCGGACGATCCGCGAAAACTTGGGAGAAGGCGGAGGTCCCCACGAAATGATCACCGCCGCCCCACGCTTCCTTCATCGCAGCGTCCAGCGCGCCCCGCAGATCGACCTGCGCCCATGCTTCGAGCAGTTTTCGTTGGATCGGAATCCGCGCGCTGCGGGAAAGTTTGCGGGTTGCCAGCCCGTTCCACGCCCCTTGGAAATCCACTGTGGTTAGGCTTTCCTTGGTTGGCTTGTCCGTTTTCATCCGCGCGTGCGGGACGGTTTCGGTGGGGGATGCCCTCACCACTGGTTTCCCGGCTGGCGGGGCTGCCGGACCTGGGTGCCGGAAATACCCCGTGGCGGACGCGGCGAGGGCGATTCCGATACCCACGGCGGCGAGGTGGCTGAGAATGCTGGCAGTGGAAATCATTGGGAAAAAGTCGGCTCGCGCGTTTCGGGCTCCATCTCGGCGCGCAACTCGCCCGCCAGTGGTGGATTTTCTTCGTCCGCGGCCTGAGCCAGCGCGTGAAGCGCCAGCTCACGGTCGATGCCTGCGGGCAGGGCCCGGACCCATTCGACATAGGCGGCGTCGTGATCCTGATAATTGTAAACGGTCTTTCGGATCCAGACCCCCAGCCGGTCGCCGCGGAGCACCGGATCGTCGGCTGGCACCTGCTGGAGTGCGGCGAGCAAAAGATTCGGATCGGATTGGTAAAACTGTCGTTTCGCGGTATCGAGCACGGTTTTCGCCCTCACGTCCGGTGGCGATGGGTCGAGCAAGCGCATCGCCCGTGGCGGGTCCTCTTCGATTAGATTTCGGAACACCCATTTGCGCAGCGTGTCGGGGGATTTCGCCGCAAGCTCGGGCAATTCCTTGGAAATTTGGGCCAATACTTCGGTCGCTTCGATCGCTCCGTGACGGAAATCGTAGTTCCAGTCCCGCTCGTGGTCCACGATGGCGGCGATGTCCCGCCATACGAACTCGTCGAACTCTTTCCCGCCGGCCACGGCATCGGGATTTCCTCCGTCCATCAGCGCGACCCGGTCACTCAAGGGCAGCGTCCGGTCCTTGCGGGCGATCTCCTTCAAAACGTCATCCTTCGCGAGATTCTCCCTGAAGCCGGGATCGAGCGATTCGTCTTGGAGCAGTTGTAATAGCCACACGCCAGCTCCGGATGGGTTGGCAGCGGTGGACGTCGCGAGTTTGGCAATCATTCCCACGTCTCCCTCAGAAACCGCGAGCGTGACCAGCTTCGCCCGTTCCGGCCATGGCCAGAGTTCGCCGATTTCCTCGGACCTGACGCGCTTCCACTGCCCTGCGCTCATTTGCTTGAGGTCTCGCAAGGCTGCGACGTCGGCGGATTTCGCAAGAATCCGGGCCACGGTGCGGGTGGTGAAGTCTCCCCCGGGAAGATGCTTCAATACGGGTGCCAGCGACGCCAGACCCCGCTGGGCGATGAGCTTCCTGAAAATTTCATCTTCGTAAAAATATAACACTTTGCCCCGCGCGCCATCTTCGTAGCCCCGCCAGTCCATT
>JAYWDF010000819.1:0-3485 GCA_043779985.1 Akkermansiaceae bacterium
CATGTGGTATTTCGACAATCCATTGTCCTACCAGATGCAGATTAGGCCAAGGAAAATCCACGCAGCAAGCTGGAAGGCTGACCGCCCTAGGGAATGAATTTCTAGCAGGCAATAGGTTGTTGGAGAAATATGGGATAGAATCGATTAGATCTCGAAAAAGTCCCTTGTCGCGGACATTCAGCGAGGCTGCCAGCCATCGTTCGATCGCCCACCCCCGCCCTTCACGAGTTCCGATGCCGCTCAGCAATTTCAAATAACGAAAAAAGATTCGTTTATTCTTGATATTGAACTCCAAGCGCACCAAGGTCTCGGCGTCATGAGTCATTCACCAACCGTATTCTCACCCGTCGGCACCCCGCTAATCGATCGCACCGTGGGTGAGATCGTCGCCGAAATGCCCAGCCTCGCCCGGGTATTCCAATCCTTCAAAATCGACTTTTGCTGCCAAGGCGGCCGCACCCTGCGGGAGGCGTGCCAACTCAAGGCGCTCGCTGTGGAGACGGTGGTGGAACAGCTAGAGGCCGGGATGCAGGACAAGGGAAACTCCGGGATCAATCCCGCACAACTCCCCCCCGTCGAGTTGGTGAAGCACATTGTGGCGACGCACCATGCCTACCTTTGGAATGAGCTACCACGGCTTCGTGCAATGACGGCAAAGGTCGCCCAGGTTCATGGCGGACACACCCCAAGCCTGATCGAGGTGGATGTAGTCTTCGGTAGGATGGCGGATGAATTGGCCGACCACATGACGAAAGAGGAAACAGTCCTCTTCCCAGCGATCCTGGCCATGCATCACAATGGAACCGCCCCGCTACCACTCGACGGCCCGATCGCCTGCATGCTGCACGAGCATGACGACGCGGGTGCCGCGCTATCCCGGATCCGCTTCATCACCAACGACTTCACCCCTCCGGCGGACGCCTGCAACACCTACCGGGCGCTGTTCGCCGGCCTGCTTGAGTTGGAAGACGATCTTCATCGGCACATTCACTTGGAAAACTCCGTGCTCTTCCCAGCCGCGCTGGCCATGGCAGAAGCCTGAACACGCTGCCTCGGGTCAGAATCCTGCCACCCGTCGAGTGGATGCGAAATCCGCGTTTTAACTGTTTTGCCACGCACTCGCTGCTTTGAAGTTGGTGCGGGTGGGTTTTGTTTGAAGATATACCAAATGACCACAGATTCTATATCCCGCTGCGCGACAGACGCTACGACGCTGCCGCCGATCATCCAAGGGGGCATGGGAATTGGCGTTTCTGGCTGGCGCCTCGCCCGCGCAGTCTCCCAAAAAGGCCAGCTAGGCGTCGTGTCGGGCACCGCGCTGGATTTGTTGCTCACCCGCCAACTCCAGCTCGGCGATGTCGGGGGCCACCTCAGGCGCGCCCTCGCAGCCTTCCCCTACCCGGAAATCGCCCAGCGGATTCTTGACCGCTACTTCATCGCAGGCGGCAAGGCCGCGGAAGCTCCCTTCAAAAATCCGGCGATGATTTCGCACGAACCCTCGCGCTCGACACGTGGTCTGGTCGTCGCATCCAGCTTTGTCTCCGTCTATCTGGCCAAGGAAGGACACTCTGGGTGGATAGGACTCAATCTCCTCGAAAAAATCCAGAATCCCACACTGCTCGCCCTCTATGGCGCGATGTTAGCAGGAGTGAACGTGGTCCTGATGGGCGCCGGCATTCCACGTCAAATCCCCAAGATCCTCGATGATCTCGCCGCCGGCCACGCCGCCGAAATGCGGCTCGATGTCACCGGTGCCAAGGAGCCCGTGCTCATTCGCATCGACCCCGCGGAATTCGGCCCCGTGCCGCCGCTCATGCGCCCCTTATTCCTCGCCATCGTCTCCTCGCCCGTGCTGGCGGAAAATCTGCGCCGCAAAGCGTCCGGCCGTGTGGATGGCTTCGTCGTCGAGGCATCGATGGCGGGTGGCCACAATGCCCCTCCCCGCGGGCCGATGCAGGTGACCGCCTTGGGCGAGCCTGTCTATGGCGAGCGGGACCGCATCGAGCCTGCGAAGTTTTGTGAAATCGGCCTGCCATTCTGGTTGGCAGGCGGCTATGGACGCTTGGGAAAACTGCGCGAAGCGCAAGCCCTTGGCGCACGGGGAGTCCAAGTCGGCACCGCCTTCGCCCTCAGTGAGGAGTCCGGCTTCGATCCCGCGATCAAAAAGAAAATCCTCGCAGCCGTGAAACGTGGTGAGCTCTCCATCCGCACAGACGCCTTCGCCTCACCCACCGGATTCCCGTTCAAGGTCGCCGGCATTCCGGGAACCATCGGGGATGCCTCGGTCTATCAAGAGCGAGGTCGCATCTGCGACCTCGGCGTGCTCAGGGAAGCCTATCAGAAACCGGACGGCAGCGTCGGATTCCGCTGCTCCGCCGAGCCTGAAGACGCCTACATCGCAAAAGGCGGAGACCCCGCCAAAACCGCGGGCCGCATCTGCATGTGCAACTCGCTGAGCGCCTCCATCGGGATCGGACAGCTCCGCAACGGGAACGAAGAGCCCATGCTCATCACGCTGGGCGACGACCTTGATGCGGTTCGGGAATCCCTCCTTGCCAGCCAGGACAGCTACTCTGCGGCCGATGTCATCGAGCGCCTGCTGGCGTAGCCCGCGGGGAGTTACAAGCCCCCGTCATGGAATGACCTCAAGGGACGAGCATCCCCCCGATGAGGCATTTGGAGATCCGCTCCTTGCCCGAGGTGGTTTGAACGGTGAGGATAGGCGCAACCCATTCGTTACTGCTCTTTGTCTTTGTGCTCCTTACGCTCTACCCGCCGCCCAAAACGGTTGAGTAGAAAGTCAAATTCACTTAAACCTTGGTAACGGGGACCGAAATACCCACGGAAAGAGCCAGTCAATTCGATTATCCCATCTTTTCCCAGCGATAGAGGATGCATCGCGTTTACAGATCCATTCTTTACAGGGACGCCCACCCAGCCACCAAAAAACTTCCAAGTGTTTTGATCGACTTTCTCCGGGACATTACAATACAAGCGATTGAAAACGTAAATTTTCCCATCCATATTGCTTCTTGCGTCTTGGTCCTTGTTCGAAAAATCGGCTAATTGTTGCACGAGTTTCCGCGCGTTCTCTGGCTCGAGTTTTATATATTTCTGAAGAGTCGCCATCATTATAGGTCCATCTTCTGCTCTCCGTGTAGCGTTCATTCTAGACCAGCTAGGTGCGGCAACGATTTCCTTTACTGCAACTTCCATCTCAAATGCTGAACACAATGAAGTAGAAATAATCAGCAGGGTTACTGATAAACTTGAACCGAGAAAAGCGAACGTTTTCATTCCCACGTCATTGTAAGATTATGATTAAATCCAGAGCCCGCCCACCAGGTAGGTGCCGTTACCGTGGCGGGTAGCCCTCCCGCGCTAGGCACTGAGAGGCTGTCTTAAAAATATCTAACTCGCGATTCTGGCGAGCATCCGCTTGCTCATCGACAGATAGATCATAGCTTCCGAGTGTTCGATCTTAA
>JAYWDF010000820.1:0-3484 GCA_043779985.1 Akkermansiaceae bacterium
GGCGAGGGGGGCTTTTATTTCTCCGCAGAGCTGCCTGAAGGAAATTACGATGTCACGGTGTTGCTCGGCGACCCGAAGGGAGCGTCGGATACCACGATCAAATCCGAGTCGCGGCGTCTGATGGTGGAAAACGTCATCACCGCTCAGAACCAGCAGGTGATCCGGAAATTCACGGTGAACATTCGCGGTCCCGAGATCAAGGGCGGCACCCGCGTGGGGCTCAAGGAACGGGAGAAAAACTATCTGCATTGGGATTCCAAGCTGACTCTGGAATTCAACGGGCCCCGGCCGTGTGTCGCGGGCCTCGAGATTTCTCCCGCCGTCAACGCGGCGACTGTCTATCTGCTAGGAGATTCGACGGTCACGGATCAGCCCTTCGAGCCATGGAACTCCTGGGGCCAGATGCTGCCGAGATTTTTCAAACCCGGAGTCGCGGTGGCCAACTACGCGGAGTCGGGAGAATCGCTGCGCAGCTCGCTTTCCGCCCGACGGGTCGCCAAGGTGGAATCGCTGGTGAAGCCCGGGGACTATGTGTTTGTCCAGTTCGGCCACAACGATATGAAGAACAAGAATGAGGGCGCGCTGGACCAATACGAAGTGGATCTGAGGTCGCTGGTGAAAAGCATCAGGGAAAAGGGCGGGACGCCCGTTTTGATCACCTCCATGGAACGCAAAGCAGGCGTGAAGGTTGATACCCTCGGTGGCTATCCCGATGCCGTGGTCCGGGTGGCTAACAGCGAAAAGGCAGCATTGATCGACCTTCACGCGATGAGCCGCCAGCTTTACGCAGGACTCGGGAGCGAGCTCAATGGGGCATTCCAGGACGGCACCCATCATAACAATTTCGGGAGCTACGAAATTGCAAAGTGTGTGGTCGAAGGCATCCGGAAGGAGAAGCTGCCGTTGGTCACGTTGTTGGCGGATGATGTGAAGCCGTTTGACCCGGCGCATCCGGATTCGGCTGGGGCCTTTCGCTATGCGGCGAGTCCCGTAAAGGACATGACCAAGCCGGACGGGAACTGATCCCAGCTGCCGCGAGAGCTGTCGTTTTTAGAATCCGCTTCCCGGGTTGAAGTGTCGGGAGACGTCTTTGTCGAGCAACAGCACGAACGCGACCCACGCATAGAATGCGCCCATGACAAGGGTCCAGATCCCGAGGAGCGAGAATTTCGATACTAAGGGGCCGTGGAGACTGATCCACAACACGAGGCAGACGATGACTCCGACCGCCGATGAGAACCCGATGAGCCACCGGGCCCATGTCGCCTCTTTGATGAGAAAATAGCTGAACACACAGGTAATGACAAAACGGATCGCCCGAGGCAGTAATCCGGCACCACCGGTCAAGCCTAGCAAAAGGCAGATACTCACCAGCGAGAAAACGACCAGCGCGATAGCGGCCATTCGAATTTTAAGTTCTCCGGACATGGGGTGCTTTGGGATACGGGTTAGGCTTCCTTCAGCCAGGCATCGATTCCACCGGTCACATTCTTGACGCGGGTGAATCCGTGGTCGAGGAGCAGCTGCACGGCTTTGGCGGATCGGCCGCCGGCCTTGCAGTGAACGAGAATCTCGCGATCCTTGGGCAGGCTGTCGATCTCCCCGGGCAAGGTCTGCAACGGAATGAGGCGCGAGCCCTCGATGCGTGCGCTGGCGAATTCATCCGGCTCGCGGACATCGATCAGCAGACCCTGGAAATTCCCATGCAGGAGGGTGCGGAGTTCGGCAGTGGTGATGGATTCCATAGGATTGTGTGTGATGTCGCAGAGGGTGGAGGCCTTGGTTTCCGCATTGGAAACTTGGTGGATGTCCGGATGATCGCCGCACAAGCGGCACTCCGGATCGCGGTTCAGCTTGAGCGTCCGGAAGCTGCTGTTCAGCGCATCATAGCAAGTGAGCTTTCCCAGTGGGACGATGCCGATGCCGAGAATCAGCTTGATGGCCTCCATCGCCTGCAAGGAGCCGATGATGCCGGGGAGCACACCTAACACGCCAGCCTCCTGACAGGAGGGCACGCTGCCGGCTGGCGGCAGGTTAGGTAGCAAGCACCGGTAGCAAGGTCCCCCCAGATGCGGCGCGAAGACTCCGGTCTGCCCTTCGAAGCGATGGATCGCGCCATAGATGAGGGGTTTCTTGAGCAAAAATGCGGTGTCGTTGGTGAGAAAGCGGGTGGGAAAATTGTCTGACCCATCGACCAGGATGTCATAGGAACTGGCGATTTCCATGGCGTTTTCCGGAGTGAATCTCACGGGATGGAGCTCGATCCGGACATGCGGGTTTACCTCTCGCAAGCGGGCGGCAGCGCTGTCGAGCTTCGGCTTTCCGATCCATGATTCGCCATGCAGGATCTGGCGTTGGAGGTTGGATGCATCCACCACATCCGCATCCACAAGTCCCAGACGGCCGACTCCCGCCGCTGCCAGATAGAGGGCTGCGGGTGAGCCCAGCGCGCCGGTGCCAATGAGCAGCACGGCGGCGTTCTTGAGACGCATCTGCCCACCTTCACCCACCGCAGGGATGAGCAAATGACGCGAGTAGCGGAGAAGTTCCGCCGGTGAAAGATTGTCCGACATGGCCGGGGAAGCATGCAGTGAAAGTGTCACCGGTCAAAGGTAGAAAACTGTTTTGCGGTGCGCGGTTTTGTGTTACAGTGGATCCATGGCTGAAACGCTCTCTTCCTTCCTGTTGAGTCCGGGGAATCCGGCACCCGAGTTCTCTCTGCCGGATGCCGACGGTAGGAATTGGGCGTTGGCGGACCTCCTTGGTGAGAATGGCTTGCTGGTGGTGTTCGCCTGTAACCATTGCCCCTTCGTGATTCATTTGGCCAATGCGCTGGGGCAATTCGCCGCGGAAATCAAAGCCCAAGGGGTGCACACCGTGGCGATCAATTCCAACGACCTCGCACGTTACCCGCAAGATGGACCGGAACCGATGAAAACCTTTGCGGCAGAACGCGGCTGGGATTTTCCCTATCTGCTCGATGAATCTCAGGAAATCGCCAAGGCGTATGGAGCGGCGTGCACGCCTGACTTTCTCCTGTTCAATAACGAAGGCCGGCTGTTTTACGCCGGCCAATTTGACGACTCCCGCCCGCGCAGTGGTCTCGAAGCGCACGGCGGCGATGTGCGCGAAGCCGTGCGACGGATGTTGGGTGGGGAAGAACCGCTTGCCCGGCCGTATCCGAGCAGCGGCTGCAACATCAAGTGGAAGCCGGGCAACGAGCCGCAGAGTTAGGGCCCGAATGGCAGTCTTGAGTCGCTTGCACGCAGGGCTTGGCAAGCCACGGCGATCAAGCTAGTGCCGCGTGAATTTTATTTAGCGGTTAGTGATTTTCAAAATTGTACAATTCTGAAGCTGTGCCCAATCAGACAGGTGCCAGCCGAACTACACCGAATCAAGCTATCACAATCCGAGCGCGATGAACTCAAAGCCCTCCGCGATCAAGGCCTCCGGCATCATGCGTGCGGTCGCCTTGTTGCTTTCC
>JAYWDF010000821.1:0-3483 GCA_043779985.1 Akkermansiaceae bacterium
GGCGGCAATCTCGTCACCGCCTCACCCATCGGCGACACCCCGCCGGTGCTACTCGCCCTCGATGCTTCCGTCGTTCTAACCAGCCTAACCACCGAGCGCACAGTCCCCCTCGCCGACTTCTTCACCGGCTACCGCCAAACAATGATGCGCTCAGACGAGCTCATGACCGCCATCCTCCTGCCGCGCGGCCTCGCGGGACGCACCCGATTTTACAAAGTCTCCAAGCGCCGGGAAATGGATATTTCCACTGTTTCAGCCGCCTTCCGCATCGCCACCGATGCCGCCGGCATCGTCACCGAAGCGCGCCTCGCATACGGCGGGGTCTCCGCCACTCCCGCCCGCGCCCTCAAGACCGAGGCCGCCCTTATTGGTAAGCCCCTCGCTGTCACCGCTGAAATACTCACGCTGCTAGATTCCGAATTCACTCCACTCACCGACCTCCGCGGCACCGCAGCCTATCGAAAGGCCCTCATCCTCGACCTCTTCAAGAAATTCATCGCGCCTCAAGCCCCTTGCTCCTCCGCGCCCCTCACGGCGCCCGCTCCCACGCCGCATTGCGAGTCATCCATCCCTCACGAATCCGCCACCGGACACGTCACCGGCAAGGCCCTCTACGTCCACGACACCGCCCTCCGACGCGGCACACTCACAGTCTGGCCGGTCCGATCCACCCACGCCCACGCCACGCTCACCCGCATCGACATTTCCAACGCAGCCAAAGCTAACGGTATTCAAGCTATTCTCACCGCCGCCGACATACCCGGCCTCAACAACACGGGGCCCGCCCGCCACGACGAACCACTCTTCGCCACCGACACCGTCCAGTTCCACGGTCAACTGATCGCAGCCGTCATCGGCACTTCCCTCGAAGCCTGCCGGCTCGCGGCCGGTCTGATCGAAATCGAATACTCCCCGCTTCCCTCTATCCTCGGCATCGAGCAGGCCATCACGGCCGAATCCTATCATACCGATCCGCATCTCCTCGTCCGTGGCGAAATCGATTTAGCACTCGCAGAAAGTCCGCTTTTGCTGACAGGCGAACTCCACATCGGGGGCCAAGACCATTTCTATCTGGAAACCCAGGCCGCGTGGGCGGAGCCCGATGGCGAGGGCGGAGTGCACGTCAGCAGCTCCACCCAGCACCCGTCCGAGGTTCAGACCATCGTCGCGGAAATTCTCGCCCTCGCCAAGAACCGCGTCGTCGTCGAAGCTCCCCGCATGGGCGGTGGCTTCGGAGGCAAGGAAACCCAGGGAAATGCCTACGCCGCCATTTGCGCCCTCGCCGCCCTCGTCACCGGTAGGTCTGTCGGCCTCCAGCTCGACCGGGACCACGACATGGAATCCACCGGCAAGCGGCATCCTTTTTACGCAAAATACCAAGTCGGCTATCACCCGGACGGCCGCCTCCACGCCGCCGACATCCAGCTTGTCTCGGACGGCGGCTGGTCGCTCGATCTCTCTCTCCCTGTCAACGACCGCGCGCTCTTCCACCTCGACAACGCTTACTATATTCCGCACGTGCGCTTCCAAGGCCGCGTTGCGAAAACGCACGTCACCTCCCACACCGCCTTCCGTGGCTTCGGCGGGCCGCAGGGCATGTTGGTCATCGAGGAAATTATTGCCCGCATCGCAGGAGAGCTTTCCCTCCCCCCTGAACATGTCCGCCAGCGGAATTTCTATCACGGCAGCGGCGAGACCAACACCACCCACTACGGCGAGGAAGTCGAAGGCAACCGCATCGCCCGCATCTGGGGCGAGCTACTCGCCTCGTCGGATTTCACCAAGCGCCGCGCTCAACTCTCCACATGGAACCAGCATCACCCTAACTCAAAACGCGGCATCGCCATCACCCCGGTGAAATTCGGCATCAGCTTCACTCTGAAACACTACAATCAAGCCGGTGCCCTCGTCCTCATCTACGCCGACGGCTCGGTCCAAGTGAACCACGGCGGCACGGAAATGGGTCAAGGCCTGCACACGAAAATTCTTGGGGTCACCATGCGAGAACTCGGACTTCCCGTTAGCCGCATCCGCCTGATGCACACTCGCACCGACAAGGTCCCCAATACCTCCGCCACCGCCGCCAGCTCCGGCTCCGACCTCAACGGCATGGCCGTCGCCGATGCCTGCCGCCAGCTCCGCGAGCGTCTCGTCCCCCTTGCCGCCGAGATCCTGCAATGCTCCGAGTCCGCCGTGCAATTTGGCGAGGGCCAAGTCCACGGTTCTGCGGGGATTTCCATTCCCTTCGAAACCCTCACCACCATCGCCTACACCCGCCGCATCCAGCTGTCTGCCGCCGGATTCTACAAGACCCCTGACCTCGAATGGGACTGGGCCGTCGGCAAGGGCAAGCCCTTCCACTACTATGCTTTCGGTGCCGCCGTTAGTGAAGTCGAGATCGACGGCTTCACCGGCATGCATCACGTCCGCCGGGTCGATATCCTGCACGACGTCGGCGATTCCCTCAACCCCGCGATCGACAGGGGCCAGATCGAAGGCGGCTTCGTCCAAGGTATGGGCTGGCTCACCTCCGAGGAGCTCAAGTGGGACGCAGAGGGCAAGCTCCTCACCCACAGCGCCAGCACCTACGCCATCCCAACCTTCAGCGATGCACCGGCGGATTTCCGTGTCGCCCTTCTCACCGAGGCCACGCAAGTCAACACCATCCACGGCAGCAAAGCCGTTGGAGAACCGCCGCTCATGTTAGCCATCTCCGTCCGCGAAGCCATTCGCGACGCCGTCAACTCATTTGGAAACAATGAGAACTTCATCCTCCCGTCTCCCTGCACCGGAGAAGCCGTAAAACGCGTGATTGACGATCACCAAAAATAGTTAGAGATTGTCCCAGGAAAGCGTTTTTTCGGAATACCCCTGAGAGATGCTCAAATGAGCATTTGGCGAAAATCATTCCAGCCGGATTCGGCGCTACGGAAAGAAATTTTCTTCAGGTTCTAACGAATAGTTCTGGAATCTGCGGTGTCGTGGATACGGGTTTGCCGGATCGTGTGGTCTGGTCCCTTGTTCGCCTTATTTTCGATGGCCTTGGCCTCAGGCGGCTCTAGCGGATGCCATTCCTTGCTTTTGCTCCTGATCCTCTTTGCGCTCTTTCTCCGCCTCGGCCATGCGCACAACAACCCAGAGGTTGTAAGTGAGAACCGCCCAGCCTACGGCCAGTTGCCGGTGATCGAAGTCTTTGGCTAACAGACGACGTCCGAGGAAGACGTTTTTGAAGATGCCGATGCGTCCTTCGGTGGCTGCCCGACGTTTGAGCCCTTCGCGAAAGCCTTGCTGGTTGGCGAGTTTGTCGGCCAACCCGTTGACATTACCCGGGCACAGGCCATTGCCAATACCGCGCTTATCCAACAGAGCGGTATGGGGTTTGCTGGCCAGGCCACAATCTCTCCAGACGTTTCCGATGGGCAACATCTGCCGGTCAACTAGGCGTTCGAGGGCGGGATTGACCAAGGCGGTTTCGCTCGAGTT
>JAYWDF010000822.1:0-3472 GCA_043779985.1 Akkermansiaceae bacterium
TTCGATAAAAAGGGAGCGGTGCTCATCGGCGGTGCCATCAGCATCATCGGCAATGTCATGCTCGCCGTGCTGTTCCTCACCGGCATTGTCAAACCCGACACCACCCTCGCCGTCGGCGGCGTCACGCTGCCGCTCGCGTTGATCCTGTTCGTGATCTTCCACGCCTCCTATTGGTTTGGAAACGGCATCATGTTGCCCGTTTCCACTGCCATGATGGCGGATGTGAGCGAGGTGCGCCGCCTGAAGACGGGCGAGGTCAAGGACGGCGGTTATTCATCCGTCTTCAGCCTCGCGATGCGCATGGCCATTTCCTTCAGCCTCATCGTCGCCGGCTGGTGCCTCAGCGGCATCGGCTATCAGGTGCCTAAGGACGGCAAGGCCGTAACCCAGACACCGCAGGCGATTTGGAATCTCGGCATGGTCACTTTTGTCGTCGGTGCCGTTATCTGCCTCGTCTCCTTGCTCACCATCCGCCTCTATCCGATCACCCGCGGGCGCTTGGAAGAGCTCCGGGACCGCGCGGCTTCAACGATCTAACATAATCCGCGCGGCGAGACCTCCTTGTCGAATTTTTTCATGGCCATACAACTCCTTCGCCCCACCGGTACACGCGTGCTCATCATGGGCACCTGCCTTTGCGACGTTTTCTACGACGACACCGCCAAGGCAACTGTCGAGGTGCTTGAGCACCTTGGCGTGACCGTCGAATACCCCGAAACCAGACCTGCTGCGGCCAGCCTGCGTTCAACTCCGGCTATTGGACCGCCTCGCGCAAAGTCGCACGCCATTTTCGCCGGGGATCTACCCGTCATCGTCCCGTCCGGCTCATGCGCGGCTATGAATTACCACGGAAATCTCCTCCATTTCGAAAAAACCGGACCCCGCCATCGACTCGCTCGCCAAGCGGACCTGGGAGGTGATGGACTTCATTTTCAACGGCATGGGCGTCAAAACCTGGCCCGGGAAATTCGACAAACCCACGCGCCTTGCCTTCCACCGCTCCTGCCACGCCCGTGGCACCGGCACTGGCGAAGCGGTCCGCACCTTTCCCAATGCGAAAGGACAGCTCTGGTTTTCCCGGGATTGGAATGAGGAAAGCCAGAGCTATGCATGGACGCCGGACCGTCCCAGCGGCTACCAGCCGGATCCCAAAAAGCGAGAGTTCACTCTGCCGAGCGTGTTGTTTCTCTCGAAGGCGATCAGCCTGGGTGACACGCAACTGGAGCCAATTTTTCGTTGGTTCAAGGAAGGCCTGCGATTCTTCGACCTCAGCGTGAGGATGCGGGGACTCGACAATGAATTTACGATCGAGGAATTCGCAAAGGGTTCAGAGCTGGCGGACAAAGTTGTCGCTGTTTTGCGCCATGCGGACATCGGCGTGGTCGGCGCGGAATTGCCCGAACGCGAGGAGGCAATGCAAGAATTGTTCGGTAAGATCTGGGCCTCGTTGCCAAAAGAAGATCGGAAACCGGACCGTTTGTTGGAGGAATGGAAGAAACTCAACGTGCCCCGGCACGTTGAAGAAATTCGCATGGCGAGAAAGGGACGCCCATCCAGAGCGGACGAGCGAATCAAACTGATCCACCGAGGAAAGGATGGCGGCGGGGTGACTTTGCCATGGGCTTCCGAAGCCGCAGGGACCCGGCGCCTGTTCACTCTGGCAGGTCCGTTGTTGGACATTCTCCAGAAGGGCCAAGTGGTGTGCATCGACGAACTGGATACGAGCATGCACCCGAAGATGGTGTATGAATTGTTGCGGCTTGTTTTCAGTGATGAAACAAATTCCGGCGGAGCGCAGGTGCTGTTCACGACGCACAATCCACTGTTACTCGATCCTACTTTGCTGAGACGGGACCAAGTCTGGTTCACGGAGAAAGATGAAGACGGCGGATCTCATTTGTATCCGCTGACGGATTACCAACCGAGAAAGGACGAATCCTGGGCGCGGGGCTACATGGCCGGCCGCTACGGCGGAATACCCTACATCCCGCAAGGCTTGCTGGGTTCACCGGAAACGCTAACCGAGCAGGGGGGGGAGTCCTGAGCAATGGCGGGTGAGCAGTGGTGGATAGCAGACGCCGCTTTGGGTTTGGAGCGAAAAGCTGCGGCGGAACGGGCGGCGAGGGGCGTGAACTTGGGCGACTCCTTTCTCATCGTCACGGAAGGAACCGTCACGGAGCCTGAATATTTCCGGCTGCTGCGGGACGATTTGAAGCTCTCGACGGTGGAGATCCATGTTCAGCCGGGAGACGCCTCGCATCCGCTTCATGTCATCGCGACGGCAATCCGCTTGGTGGAGGAAAGAAATGCGGAGATGAAAAAGTAGCGGGAGGAGCAGTCGTTTTCCAAGACTCCCTTCGACCACGTGTGGGCCGTCATCGATACCGATGTGGCGGTGCGAGACGGAATCTGGAATGAGGTGAAACAGGCTGGTCTCGCGTTTCCAGTGGTTTTTGTTCTACACCGACCAATGACCGCGAATGGCTTGCGCGAGCCGGGCGGCGCTTCTCTCCTCCCGCTCGAGACTGGTGATGAAGTAGCGGGTCTCGCTTTTGATCTCATCGCTTTTCCCTTCGGTCCACTCGCGGGTGCTCCGGATGAGTTGGTGCGCGCCGGGAAAGGGGCTGATGTCTTGATCCAAATCGACCCGGGCGAGGCGGCGGCGCTCGGTCCGGCCGTGGTCTTTTTCCCAGTCGCCGACCCATTCGTCGGGGACGGCGCTGGAGGGTGGGCTGGTTGTCCTTGAGGCCTAGCAGGTAGTCGCCACCGTGACGGGTGATGATGAATGCCGTTTTTTTTGGGTGTTGAGGGCGTCGCCGGTCACCAAGGCTCCTTCGAGCTGGGCGGCGGCGTCCTGGTCGAGGAGGCGTTGGGCGACGGGCAGTTCGCAATCATCCTTTTTGCCGCTGTAGGTGCGTTGGGCGAGGGGGTTGGCCGGTGGCGTGGCGTTGGTTTTGGTCGAGCGGGGCGCATTTCTGCCAGATGGCTTTGACCGTCCTGGGCTCCGCAGATGAGGCCGTAAACGATGAGGGTGAGCATGGCGCTGAAGGGGTGGCGGGTGTCGGTGAGGTTTTGCAGGGCGTGGCGGAGGGTGCGCAGTTCGGGGCATTTCAGGGCGCAGCGGCCATCGGCGATGGCGGCCTGGTGGGCGGCCGGCAGGAGACCGGGGCGGGCGAGCAGGGCGAGGGCGTCTTTTTTCAGGGGGCGGATCCAGAGGTGCTTGGGTTTTCCGGCGTCCTGATAGAAGTCGCGGCGGTGCCTTTTGAAGCCTTTGGTGGAGCCGAGCGGGTGCCAGTTGGTGGCTTTGTAGAGGGTGCCGGTGTGCTCGTCGGGGTCGTGAAAGCTTTCGGCCAGAAGGGGCGCGAAGCCGTGCCGGGCTTGGAACTCGCCGCCGAGGGTGCGCAGGGAAAGGGCGAGGCACTGGCTGGCGAGGTTGGGGCGGCGGGCGCTGTCGATGACATAGAAGCGCCGC
>JAYWDF010000823.1:0-3468 GCA_043779985.1 Akkermansiaceae bacterium
TCTGATATGTTGTAAGATTTGAAAGATTTGATATGTTGTAAGATCACTAAGGTCGCTGATCAGATCGCTGGCGACTCCGTGCGGGGTGGTCTCTTCCAAGGAAGTCAGGGGGATTTTGGACACCTGGCGGGATCTGGAACGGGAGTGGCGGGAGCGACCGCCGCTGGCGGCTGACCTATCGGATTACGACGCGCTGCTGGACGGCGGGGAGGAAGACGACGGGTGTGTGGATACGGTGGAAACCTCGGTTGTGGCGGAGGTGGAGGTATGAACGCTACCATCGATCCGACGGTGATGTTGCTGCGTTCGTTTTTCCTAACCACCATGGCAGGGCAATACGAGGAGGTGATGCAACGCGCTGAAAAGTACGGCTGGAGCCACCGGCAGGTGCTGCGCCACCTGTGCGAGAGCGAGGCGGTGGAACGGGGCCAGAAACGTACGACGCGCTTGCTGGTCGAGTCCGGGTTGCCCGAGGGCAAGACACTCAGCTCGCTCGATGAAGCGCTGATGCCGGCCAAGGTGCGGCGGCAGCTTTCAGCGCTGATAGAAGGCGGTTTCGTGGAGCGCTCGGTCGACGTGCTGGCCTTCGGCCTGCCGGGGCGCGGCAAGACACAATTCCTCGAGGCGCTGGGTCGGGAGCTGATTTTTCGGCATTCCAAACGGGTGCTGTTTCGTCCGGCGTTCAAGCTGGGGGTTAGTTGTTAGCCGTAAATCGCGACCTGCGGCAGGAGCAGGAACTCAAGAAGCTCGACCGTTTCGACGTGCTCATTTTGGACGACATCGGCTACGTGCAGCAAAGCCGCGAGGAGATGGATGTGCTCTTCACGCTGCTGGCGGAGCGGTATGAAAGGCGGAGTTTGCTGATCAGTTCCAACTTGGTTTTCAGCCAATGGAACCAGATCTTCAAGGACCAGATGACCACGATGGCGGCCATCGACCGACTGGTGCACCACTCCATTATTCTGGAGTTCGACGGAACGAGCCAGCGGGTGAAGAAGGCGGGCGAGAAAGCGCAGAAACCGGAACCCGGAACCCGGATAGCCCGGCACGAATAATGGGGCTGCCGCCCCAAACCCCGCCGAGCTGAGGCAGCTCGACCCCGATTGTTTCCCCTTAAATCCCCAAGGGGACTTCTCCCTCCCGTCCCCGAGGGGAGGCGGGGGGAGACCGTTTCTGAGCCATGTTCGCAAGCGCCGGGCGTGGGTAATTTTAATTGTCGCTGGACAAATGGCCGGGCGCGATGTCGGGCACGTTTTGGTCGGCATGATGTTGGAGGAATTGCTGGCCGATGGTCGCGGTGCTCAGGCAGCGCAGGGTGCCGAGTTGGCAGTAGTGGATGTTGGAGATCCTCGGGCAGTCGTATCGGCGGGCGGAGCCGGGATAGAGATCAGAGATGTCGGCGAAGAGTTTTCGGGATAATTCAGGATCGAGCAGAAGGCGTTGGGGCATAATTTTTTTACGAGCTAACAGCCTTTCGGACAAGCGTTAAATGCTTTCATAGCGTGATTTTAATGGGGTGAAGTCCGATCAAGTCGATGTTGGTTAATCTGCCATACTTCCGGTCGGGAAGATAAGTAGGGTTTGTCCCCATCGCGGAACGCGAGATGCCGTCTACTTTGAGTGACCGCAAAGTTGCAATGGTGACATTTCCGCAGTCCAACAAACAGAATCCAAAATCCGACCCTCTTCCATCAGAATTATGAAATCATCCCAACCTGGATCCACCACGAGGAATCTAGCTACTCTTCTGGCAGTTTCCGGCATTTCGTGCGCATCGCTCACGGCGCAGTCCACCACTCCGGCGAAACCCAATTCCCAGATGCAAGCGGTTTTGGACAAGCTTGCCTCCTTGGGCGGCAAGCCAATCACCAGCTTGTCACCTGAAGATGCCCGAAAACAACCCTCTCCCGCGGATGCGGTGATGGCAATCCTCAAAGAGACTAGCAAGGACGCTCCGGAAACGGTCGGCAAGATCGACAATGTCACCGTTGAACTCAGCAGCGGAGACATCAAGGGCCGCATTTATAAGCCTGAGGGCGATGGTCCGTTTCCGATGATACTCTATATCCATGGCGGCGGCTGGGTGATCGCGGATCTCGATACTTATGATGCATCGGCAAGGGCCTTGACCAATGGTGCCGATGCCATTGTGGTTTCCGTCGACTATCGCCAGGCACCCGAACACAAGTTCCCGGCGGCTCATGAAGATTGCTACGGCGCCTATCAATGGATCTTAAAGAACGGTCATCGCTGGGGTGGCAACACCAAGAACGTGGCGGTGGTCGGTGAAAGTGCTGGTGGCAACCTGGCGGCGGCCGTCTGCATCATGGCGCAAGCCGAGGGGGTCCTCGCGCCGGTCTATCAAGTGCTGGTCTATCCAATCGCCGACACCCGGATGGATACCCCGTCCTACATCGAGAATGCCGATGCCAAACCGTTGAACGCGGCCACGATGAAATGGTTCCTCGACCACACATTCGCCAAGCCGGAGGACGCTAATGATTCCAAGGTGGCGCTTTTGCAAGCCAAGACGTTGAAGGGCCTTCCTGCCGCCACGATCATCACGGCCCAGATCGATCCGCTGCGCTCGGAAGGTGAGGCGCTTGCCAAAAAGCTCACGGCCGATGGCGTTGAGGTGGCTTACAAGAACTATGACGGAGTGACCCACGAGTTCTTCGGGATGGCCGCGGTCGTGGACGAGGCCAAGGAGGCGAATGCATTTGTGTGCGCCAATTTGAAAGCGGCGTTCGCCAAGTTCAAACCCGAAACTCCCACGCCTTGATTGGTCACTTGCCGCCCAGACCTTTTTGAAATAGATTCTCCTACCACTGCAACCAAAAAACAAACCATGAAAACAATAAACGGAACAATCGCCGCGGCGATGCTTGGACTCGCTCTCTGTAATACCAGTTATTCCCAACCGAAATCCAAGGAAGCCGCTACTGAAGCGACTCCCTCCATGATGAAGAAAGACCACCTCATGATGAAGAAGGGCAAGATGATGGTCATGAAAGACGGCAAGGAAATGATGATGGACAAGGACATGACGATGACCGACGGCACCAAGGTCATGATGGACGGAACTTGCGTGATGAAGGATGGCAAGAAGATGATGATGTCCAACGGTGACAAGATGATGATGGACGGCAAGATGATGCCGGGAAAAATGAACAAGGATCATCTCATGATGAAAGACGGCAAGATGATGGAGATGAAAGGTGGTAAGGAAATGATGATGGAGAAGGACATGACCCTGCCAGACGGCACCATGGTCATGAAAGACGGCACCTGCATGATGAAGGACGGCAAAAAGATGACGATGTCCGAGGGTGACATGATGATGATGGATGGCAAAATGATGAAGGCTGAGAAGATGCCTGCCGGTCCGAAAGGCCAGAACTAGGAGTTTCCCATAGCAACCAACCGGAAAAAGCCGATGGCGTGTGCCATCGGCTTTTTCAGCTTGCG
>JAYWDF010000824.1:0-3466 GCA_043779985.1 Akkermansiaceae bacterium
AATTCAAATTCAGGTCGATGGCAGTGGATGTCGTATTACTTGTGCCACCCGTGCTAAGAAGCTGGATATTACCCGTCCCCTTTTGCACCCCGCCACTCGAGGTGGTAACAAATGCGGTTGCCGAGGAGGCGGTGATTCTGGTCGCATCGGGAATGGCTGCGGTGCCACCTACGGCAACCCCTGACCAGGAGCCGGTGTTTGGGCTGCTCCAGGTGGCAATCGATGCGAAATCTTCGAGATAATTGCCCGTGGCGAGATTGAAGTAGGTCTGAGCTCCTGCGTCATTCGCGGAAGTAAGCGCGGCCGCACAAACCGCGAGCAGCGCTCGCGTCCAGCGGGGGAATGGGAAGTGCCGAGGCACCGATGGGGATGGGGGGGATTGAGGCAGGCGGGGCAGGAGTCTCATTGGATGTGTTGGGGGTAGTCTGGGTTTATAACCTTTGGGCAATGAGCTAACCTACACCCGGAAGCCCAATGATTCACCCAGTAAAATGTGGCGCATTCGTCACCCGGTTTAAGCAAAGTTCGGGCCATCCTGAAATAACTTGCAATTTTCGAGTTTTCAGTATTTATTGAAAACGTGGATACGGAAGCGGAACGACTTAAACAAGCTCGCGATGAGTTCGTCGCCCAGTGGGGCGCGCTCGGCACGCAATGGGGAATCAATCGAACCATGGCGCAGATCCACGCCTTGCTGATGACGGCACCGCAGGCGTTGACGACAGATGATGTGATGGAGGAGTTGGAAATCAGCCGTGGCAATGCGCACAGCAACTTGAAGGAACTGGTGGCTTGGGGCCTGGTCCGACCGGTGGTGAAAAAAGGAGAGCGACGCGAGTTTTTCGAGGCGGAAAAGGACGTTTGGCAGATTTTCACGATCGTCGCGCGTGAACGCAAACGTCGTGAGATCGAACCCGCCTTGGCGATTCTCAACAAGTGCGCTGACGAAAGCCGCGCGATCAACACCCCGGAGGGTAAAGCCTTCTATGAACAAATGAGGTCGCTGGAAGACTTCGTCGGATTCGCCTCCAAAATGTCGGATCGGATTTCGACGATGAAATATGGATTTGCCATCCAATTGGCTACGAAACTGCTCGGCTAAAGAAAAAAATTTCCACGTATTTTTCAGAACTTACTGAAAAGTCAAAATAAACAAAAATTAAATTAGAAGATCTTACTATGAACCCCGTAATTGTGATATTCGGTGCCAATGGATTTCTCGGTCGCTACCTGACGCGGCACTGCGCGCGCAACGGCAAGGAGGTCGTCGCCATTGGTCGCAGCCGCGAGGGCTGGAGTGGCGACGGGATGTTCCTGGAATGGGACGGCAAAACGCTGGGCCCATGGGCGCTTGCACTCGAGGGTGCCGAGGCGGTGATCAATCTCGCCGGGCGCAGTGTGAACTGCCGCTACACGGATAAAAACCGTCGGGAAATCGTGGAATCCCGGGTGGACGCGACGCGGGTGATCGGTGAAGCGATCCAAGCCTGCAAAACTCCGCCGAAGACGTGGCTCAATGCGAGCACCGCGACGTGGTACCGGCATGCGGAAGACCAGCCACAGAACGACTGGCTCGGCGAGCCGGGTGAGGGATTTTCCTGCGAGGTGGCGCAAGCTTGGGAAGACGCATTTTTCGGCGCAGCCGTGCCTGCGGCGACGCGCAAGCTTGCCCTGCGGATCGGGATGGTCCTCGCGAACGAAGAGGCGACCGTGTACGACGTGCTGCGCAAGCTTACCGCACGTGGCCTCGGTGGGGCGATGGGCAGCGGCAAGCAGCGGATCAGCTGGATTCACATGGAAGATTTCCTGCGGGCGGTGGATTTCGCGATCAACGATCCATTTCTCGATGGCACGATCAACGTCACGGCACCGGAGTTCCCGACGAATCGTGAATGGATGCAGACCTTCCGGGAGGCGGTGGGCATGCCGCTAGGCCTGCCGGCGGCGAAGTGGATGCTGGAAATCGGCGCGCGGTTGATGGGCACGGAGACGGAGTTGGTGTTGAAAAGTCGCTGGGCCGAGCCGCTGCGGCTGCGTGACGCGGGATTCCGCTGGCGGTGGGGTCAGGCGGTGGATGCTGTCGCGGATCTTCACGGCCGCCGGGGACTCGAAGGATTTTTCCGCGCCGCGGCCGAACGGAGCGCTGGTGCCCGGGTTTGGCTGCCTGCAGCCACTCGCTGAGGCGTTTAGATTTTGTGCCATTACGTGATCGCGTAGAAATACTTTTGGTCCGTTTGATTTTAAGTCGTTGGTTTTAAGTAGTCATACAATGTAAAATCTCTAACGATGGTGTTTTCGATTTGCCCCGGCCCCTAAATACGGCTATGGGAAGCGCGTGTCGTTTTGCACGAGCAAGAGCCACCCAATCCCTATTCTGCATGATTTATAAATCCCTTTCCCTTACCGCGTGCGCCTTAGTGGCGGCGCTCTTCACGAGTTGTGGTGGTTCCAATCTCAACGTCCTTTCCAAATCGTCGATCAATGCCTCCTCGTCAGGGGCTGGAGTGGTTGCGAAACGGGAGAGTTTTTCGCTCCCCCGGGTTTCGTCGATGGCGGTATCTGCCGCCGCCGGCAAGCCACGCGACAAGCACTCGATGCCGGTTTATGCGTTCAGCGACCGCACCCGCATCGTCCGCACCACTGCTTACACCTGCAGTGAGTCGGATCACCTGATTTACGGCGACAAGAACGCCACGGGCACAGTGCTCCGCTACAATGACCGCGTCCGCAGTGCTGCTGCCGATTGGTCGTTCTACCCCGTGGGGACGACGTTCCGGATCACCGGACTGCCATATCTCTACGTCGTAGATGACTACGGCTCCGCTCTTCTCGGCACCGGCACGGTGGATATTTACAAGCCAACCAAGGAAATCATGGATCAGTGGGGCACCCGCAACATCGAGATGACGGTGGTGCAGTGGGGGTCCTTCACCCGCAGCGCCCAACTGCTCAGCCAGCGTACGGGTTACGACCATTGCCGCAAGATGCTGGCAAACATCGTCCGCCAGCGTCCGGACTTGGCCAGCGTCGCCAAGCTGTAACTCCCGCAGACCTCTTCAAGGCCCGGCCGTTCATTCGGTCGGGCCTTTTTCTTGTCACTGGATCGGCGCAAACAAGCGTGCCGCCCGGCAGGCCGCGCGAAAATAAAGCGGCTTCCGGGTGAACTCGTCCACCTTGGCCGCGCGGGCGTGGCTGAAATCGGTGAGGAGCATGGCCTCAACTTCGGCGACGAATCCCGGGTCGGTCGAGAAGGCGGTGATCTCGAAGTTCAGCCGGAACGAGCGGTTGTCCAAATTCGCCGTGCCGACCGATGCCAGCCGGCTGTCGATGAGCATGACTTTTTGATGCAGGAAGCCCTTTTGATAGCAAAAAAGTTTCACGCCGAATGGAATCGACTGTTCGTAGTAAGAAAATGCCGACAGCCACACGAGCAACTGATCCGCGCGCTCGGGAATCAGAATCCGGA
>JAYWDF010000825.1:0-3465 GCA_043779985.1 Akkermansiaceae bacterium
TGGGGAATCATCCTCGGCCGCACGGTCCGCGTGACCCTCCGCGATCACATCAAGCCGCTAACCGGAATGCTCGAGTGGGTGACCGATCCGAAAAGCTCGACGCCGAAGTCGCCTCGCTTCCGGCTCAAGGGCGTGCTGTTCACGATCGCGGAAATCGAGAGCATCGTGCAGGTGGAGGGAACCTGAGAATCGGGTGAGCCGACACGCCACACCGGGCGGCCTACGGTTCCGGTTCTTCAGTCGGCTTTGGCTCCGGGCCTCCGCCCTCCTCCGTCTCGGGTGGCATGACTGCCCCCCAAGGGGCATCACCCATTTTTGCGACGACGACGGCTTTCGGCCAGGCAGCGGCTGAGAATTCCAGTTTTTCCCAGCCGTCCGGGCCTTCATCAATGCAGAGCCAGTTGGCGTCCGATACGATCCGCAGCTTTTTGCCATCCTTCAGCGTGGCCCGGAAGCGCAGCGCCATTCCCGCACTGCCCGCATCGTTGCGGCCCTCTACCGCAATGACATTGCGGCTGCCGGGCTTGAGCTGGGCGAGTACGTCGTAGGTATGGGAGATCTTCCAGCTCCCCTCGGATCCAAGATCCACACCGTTGACTAACAGCCGATTCCAATCGTCGCAGATCACCGTGAGCGAGGCGCTGGCAAGCTCCGGCGGAAGCTCGAACTCCCGCCGGAAAAACACTTTCTCATGAGGAACGGGCGTGGTGGTTTTCCAAATCCAGGCGGCCGTCGGTTTCCCCCCGGATTTCGCCTCGCCGCCTTGCTGGATCCTCAGGTTTTTGAACTCCACCTTCATGGCGGGCCCGGCGTGCACTTGCAGGGCGATCACCCCTTTGTTCGAGCGCTTGTCAGCTTGCTGGTCGTCGATTTCCGCCACCAGTTTGTCATTGATGAAATGTCGGAGAACGTGCCCCTGCGCCACAATGCGGTAGGAATTCCAAGCGCTAAGGTCTGCGGCCGGCACTTCAAGAGTGCCGATCACTTCCGGAGTGTCCCGGAGCTTCACCCGCTGGCCCCGCTCGCAGGCGACACCCCGTCCCTGCTCCTCATAAAGCATGCCGAGGTAGGGCGGGTGGGGATGGAGATCGAGCTGATAGCCACCGACACTCCACCGTTCAGGATCCAGGACGCGGCTGCGGTATTGCACGCCCGAGTTGTTATCACCGGTGACGCGGGCGTGAAATTCGAGTTCAAAATCCGCAGGCTCACCGCCTTGCCAGATCAGAAAGGAATTGGCGTCGACTTTCAGATCCGTGTCGTTGGATTCACCAATCAACACGCCGTCTTCCACCCGCCACAGCCGGGAATCCCCCTCCCAGCCGGTAAGATCCTTGCCATTGAACAGCGGCCGCCAGCCAGCCTGGGACGGCAAAACCGCCAGGATGAGGAAAAGCGGGGCTAAAAGTCGAAGCATCAAGGTCTGAAATACGAAGGCGGATTCGGCAGCTTATCAAAAATCACAAAAACCGCGCGCCGCATCGGGGGTCAGCCCTCCGCCAAGAGTTTGCGGAAGTAATTGATGGTCGAGTCGAGCCCCTGATCGAGGGCAATCGTGGGCTCCCACCCGAGTTCGCGGCGGGCCAGGGTGATGTCTGGTTGGCGCTGCTTCGGATCATCCCCGGGAAGTGGGAAGTGAGTGATCTTCGAGGGGCCACCGACTTTTTTCAGAACAAGCTCCGCCAGTTGAAGCATCGTGAACTCGCCGGGATTCCCGATGTTGACCGGGCCGGTCAGTTTCGGGTGATTCATGAGGCGGATGAAGCCCTCGATGAGATCGTCCACATAACAAAACGAGCGGGTCTGGCTGCCGTCCCCGTAAATCGTAAGATCCTTGCCCTGAATCGCCTGGACAATAAAGTTGGAAACGACGCGGCCATCGTCAGGCAGCATTCGCGGCCCATAGGTGTTAAAAATCCGGACCACCCGGATGTCGACTTGGTTTTGGCGATGGTAGTCGAAGAACAGGGTTTCGGCGCAGCGTTTCCCTTCGTCATAGCAGGCACGGATGCCGATGGGATTAACGTTTCCATGGTAGGACTCGGGCTGCGGGTGGATATCCGGATCGCCATAGACTTCCGAGGTGGACGCTTGGAAAACCCGCGCTCCGGTGCGTTTTGCCAAGCCGAGGCAATGGATCGCGCCCATCACCGAAGTCTTGGTGGTCTTGATCGGATTGTGCTGGTAGTGCGGCGGCGAGGCCGGGCAGGCGAGGTTGTAAATTTGATCCACCTCGAATTTATAGGGCTCGGTCACATCGTGGCGCACCAACTCGAAATACGGGTTGTCCATGAGGTGGGCGATATTGCGCTTCCGCCCGGTGAAGAAGTTATCCAGACAAATGATTTCATTTCCCTCGCCAAGAAGTCGTTCGCAGAGGTGGGAGCCGAGAAAGCCCGCCCCGCCGGTGATTAAGATGCGCATGCCCGAAAAGACAGCAGCATCCATCCGGCAAATCAAGGCAAGAGCGTGCATTTCACCGCCTCATTCTCTGCCCGGGAGCGAGAGTTCAATTTTGTTTGAACAAACCGGGGATTCTTCCTAGCGTCCGGCCATGGACGATCTGCTGGATGGAGATCAATACGAACTGGACCCCTTGGAATTGCAAGTGGTGGCCATGTTCGTCGATGGTGTACGGGTATTAGGCCTGCCGCGTTCGATCGGTGAAATCTACGGCCTGCTTTTCATTTCCCAAACCGGACTCTCGCTCGACGACCTGGTGCAACGCCTCCACATCAGCAAGGGCTCAGCCAGCCAGGGCCTGCGGATGCTCAAAAGCTTGGGAGCCGTCCGCGAAGCCGCGGGCGGGGCCGAGCGCCGCACCTATTATGAACCGGCTATCGAGCTGAAACGCTTGGTCGGCGGCTTCATCCGCGAGCAAGTCCGCCCGCACATCGAGAGCGGGAAATCCAAAATCAGCCGTTTGGCAGAAACCGCCAGCGACATCGAGGACCCCGCCCGCAGAATCTTCCTCAGCGAACGCGTCGAGCGGCTCGAGACTTGGATGCGCAGCGGCGGCAGAGTGCTTCCGGTGCTTCAAAAACTTCTTGGCCAATGAATTCCACTCCACCCAGCATTGCAGAATGGTTCTGCGTCCGTTGCCAAACGAAACGCGAACACATCGCCGCGGGCCACCTGCGCGAGCTTGAAGGCATCGAAGTCTTCTGCCCGCGCCTCCGCTACCGCAAGGCCACCCGCCGGGGGAAAATCTGGTGGGTCGAGCCCATGTTCCCGGGCTACGTGCTTGCGAAGTTCAAGATCGCCGAAATGGAGCGCGCCGTCACCTTCTGCCAAGGCGTCCGCGGCTTGGTGCGCTTCGGCCCGAAAATCCCGGCGGTGCCCCAGTCATTCGTCGAGGCGATCAAATACGAGATTCTCAACCGCAAGGGAGCCGTGCAGGAAGAACTCGTCACGCTCAGCCCGGTCATCGAAATCGGCGATGAAGTGGAAGTCGCCCACGGCCCG
>JAYWDF010000826.1:0-3461 GCA_043779985.1 Akkermansiaceae bacterium
CCCACCCGCACGCCCCCCTCAGGCGGATTGGTCCAAGATCCCGGAGACCAGGAATCGATTTTCGGTTTTCCGCACTTCGCTATCAAAAACCTCCGCATCAAATCAAGCGCGGGGAGACACCCCTTGGAGGAACCGCATGTCGACCCATCCAAGCCCTGTCACGCACCTAAGCGGGCGTCCAACTCCTCGAACGACTCTTCGTCGAGGACCGACCTTGCTGCATCTTGCCAGCCTGTCGGCGGCTCGGGAAGATTGAGCCAGCTGCGACAGCCACCGTACTTCGCCTCATAGGAAAATTCCCAAGGCGTGGCGAGCTCCCGGATCCGCACCAAGGCAAGATGAATACTTCCCGAAGCCATGCTTTTTCCCTCCCAATCGAAACGATCCCGAACGGTTGGCTCCGAGTAAATGTGGAGGGGTTCCAAGGCTGCTACCTTGTCCCAATCCGTCAGCGTGATCGCCCATCGGGCCTCGGCATGATGGGTCACGCGGATCGAATCACCTGGTTGCCACTCAGGCATGACTTTCACCTCACCTTCACGAACTTGGTCGGCTAAGGCATGAAAACGGGTGGGAAATAGAAAAAACGACTCATGCGCGAATGAGAAGCCCTCACGCCCCTCGTGAATCCCCCCTTTGCGCAGGAGAATCGACTGCCGGCCCGTGGCAAGGGCATCGCAGACGACCTGCCACTCCTTGAATCCGATGGACGCGCTCATGGAAAACCCGTGATTTCACGCTCAACCCAGATCATCGGCAGTCACCGAGGTCTGCTCACGCGAACCTAGAATCCGAGCCTGAAGAATGACTCGCTCCGGCGCCGGGTCGAAACGGTAGCTGTGGCAGTTCGGGCAAAGCGCCGCGCCACTACCCACAATCGAATCGCAGCCTTCACAGACCTTGTAGCCCGATGGGTTGGCGGCGATCTTCGCGGCAGCGGCTGCGCGGTTGGGTGGAGGAGGTTCGGACATGGTGGATATGAAAAAAGCGGCACCGGTGAACCGGTCCGCTTGTTTCGTTGATTAGGATGAAACCGGCTGACTGGGCAATCAAGCGATGCCGGCGAGGGCCTTCGCGGTCTTGCTCTTCAGGTTAGCTGCTTTATTCGGATGAATCAAGTTGCGCTTCGCAGCTTTATCCACAACGGATGAAAATGCGGAACTGGCGGCGGCGGCGGCGCTTTTGTCACCGGAAGCGATTGCGCTGAGAGCTTTCTTGCGAAGCGTCTTCATGCGGCTCTTTTCAGCGCGATTACGCTCGGTCCGGACGACGGTTTGACGTGCGCGCTTGATTGAAGATTTGTGGTTGGCCATGGTCGTGTTATAGAAAAAATCGGTCGCCTAGAGGCGGGCGGGGGAAAATAGGAATTTAAGCGCGGGTGTCAAGCTCGTGTTTCAGAGAATCTCAACCGCGTGAGTGATCACTGCTGTTTTCAACAGACGCAGAGGCGTTTGTTTCCTTCTTCGTCTGGATGGAACCGCGGATCACGAAGACGTCAGCGCCGGTACCAACCCGGTTATAAAGGTCCGCCACGTCCCGACTTCCCATCCGGATGCAACCGAAGGATGCTGGCGAACCCAGCCGGAACTCTTCGGGCGTGCCGTGGATGTAAATGGTGCGGCGAAAAGTGTTCTGATTGCGGGACTCGGTGCCGGTCAGCCACATGATCCGAGTGACTACCGGGTCACGGCCTGGAGCATTTGGCTTGATTACCTCCCCTGTCGGACGACGGGTCTTGAAGACACTGCCGATGGCAGCACGATCACCAATTTTCTTAGCGACTTGTAAGCGTCCCAGCGGGGTGCAATTGCTGCCTGGACGATCGCCCACGCCGAACTTGGAAGTCGAAATCTTGTAGGATTTCACCGGCGTGCCATCACGCACCAAGAGCATTTTCTGATCTCGCACGCTGACGATCATTTTATTATGCGTATCTCCGCCAAAAGAAAACGAATTCGAACCGCAGCCGGTGAGCCCAGCGGCCGCAAGAAGGCTGAGAGATGCAAGGAAAAGGAAACGCGACTTGGGTGATGCAGTCATGGTTCGATTAGGGCGCTTTGCGGTTCACAGATTTCGCAGCAGGCGCCATCGAGCCCGACGGCAGCAAGCGAACGAGAGATGAGAGCGATGTATAGAAGAAACCCACAGGAAATGGAAGCAGAAGAATCGCGGAGGGCCAATTAGCCTTCATCGCGGCTTCGACAACCACGAAGAGGAAGAAGAAACCGAAGAGCAGTTCGACAAACGGGGTAAGCGTTTTCATGGCCTTGTAGCTGCTTTTTTTCCAATCCTGGCGCTTCACTTGGCCAATGCCATACTTCGGGGTGCGAATGAACGCGGTTTCATGGTTGCACAGCGCTTCAAGCACGGCCTTGGCGTTGCTGATGGACATTCCGATGCCGAGCGCCAGAAGCAGCGGCAAATACGGGATTTCGCGCCACCACGAGCCTGGGCGCAGCGCCTTCTGCGCGACGAGATAGAAAACGATCACCGACACCGAAGCGAAGAAGAAGATCGGGACATTTACGATGTAGGTCGTCAATTTGCCGAAATCCGGCTGAAACTGCTGGTTTGGGTAAATCAGGAAGCACAGGCAGATGAGCAGCAGGTAAGCAAAATTCGACGTGAGGTGCGCCGTGGCCTCCATCTTGATGAACAGCGGCACATCGCTCTTCCAAATGGCGGGAAGCACCTTCTTGCAAACTTGAATCGACCCCTTGGTCCAGCGGTGTTGCTGACTCTTGAAGCCGTCCATGTCCACTGGAAGCTCGGCGGGCGTCTCCACATCATTGAGGAAAATGAAGCGCCAGCCCTTGAGCTGGGCCCTGTAGCTGAGGTCCATATCCTCGGTCAGCGTATCGTGCTCCCAGCCGCCGGCGTCAGCAATGCAAGACTTCCGCCAGATGCCGCCGGTGCCGTTGAAAGTGAAGAACCGACCGGAACGATTGCGAGCGGTCTGCTCCAGCTCGAGGTGACCATCGAGGAACATCGCCTGGATGCGGGTCAACACGTTGAAGGTGCGGTTGAGGTGCCCCCAACGAGTCTGAATCATGCCGATCTTATCGTCTGAGAAATAGTGAATCGTTTCCTGCAGGAGATCCGGATTCGGAACGAAGTCGGCATCGAGAATGAGAAGGTATTCGCCTTTCGCAAACCGGGTGCCGTTTTCAAGAGCCCCCGCCTTGTAGCCTGTGCGATCCGTCCGGTGAATATGCTCCGCGTCGAAGCCTCTTAGCTTCAACGCCTCAATCCCAGCTCGGCAAATATCCACCGTTTCATCCGTCGAGTCGTCCAAGAGCTGGATTTGCATCTTGTCCTGCGGATAGTCCAAGGCGGAAACCGAAGCCAACAGGCGGTCCACCACATACATTTCATTAAAAACCGGAAGCTGAATGGTCACCATCGGCAACTCTTGGAACAAGGCCAGCGGCTTCGGATGCTTGCGCGAGTGCTTGAGATAC
>JAYWDF010000827.1:0-3460 GCA_043779985.1 Akkermansiaceae bacterium
GCATCACGGACACAGGCCTCTTACATTTCCAGCAAGCCTATCCGGTGAAAGGCGAAGGCACCTCAATCACCAAGGAAGACCTGTTCTACTACATTTACGGGCTGCTGCATTCCTCGGACTACCGCAGCCGCTACGCCGACAACCTCGGCAAGGAACTCCCGCGCATCCCCGCCGTGAAGACGTTTACGGATTTCCGCGCCTTCTCCCAAGCCGGGCGGGAGCTGGCGCATTGGCATTTGGAGTATGAGACGGTGGCGTTGCATGCTGGGGTGGTGGTGGAAGAGGGGAAGATGGCAGACGCGGCGACCGGTGATCGCCGCTACAGGGTGACCAAGATGAAGTTCGGCAAGACCAAGGACGCCAGCGGCAAAAACGTGAATGACAAGACCACCGTCATTTACAACGAATTCATCACCCTGAAAAACATCCCGCTCGCCGCCTACGACTACATCGTCAACGGCAAGCCCGCCCTGGAATGGGTCATGGAGCGCCAGTCCGTCACCACCGACAAGGACAGCGGCATCACCAACGACGCCAACCTCTGGGCCACCGAAACCATGGGCAACCCCAAGTATCCGCTGGAGCTGTTCCTGCGGGTCGTGACCGTGGGGCTGGAGACGATGAAGGTGGTGAATGGATTACCGGGGCTGGCAATTTAGAGAGTCGCGCCATGATGAACTACGAAATAACCAAGCACGCAAGGAAGGCACTCGAGGAACGGGAAATTCGGATCGAGTGGATGGAGCGAGCCTTGTCCACGCCCGAGTTAATCCTTCCCGACCCGGAGGATGCCACGGTTGAGCGGCATTTCCGGCGCATCCCTGAGTATGGAAACCGGGTCTTGCGCGTGGCGGTAAATACGGCAGTTGAACCCAAGCGGGTTGTGAGTGTATTCTTTGACCGAACGATGAAAGGCAAATTATGAAACTGCATGTAGATCAAGAAGCCGACGCGCTTTATCTGAGGCTGGACGATTCGAAAATCATCGAATCCGAAGAGGTCTCACCTGGAATCGTGCTGGATTTCGACGAGCACAACCAAGTGGTGGGCATCGAGGTGCTTCACCTTTCGCAGAGGAGCACGAAGCTGAATTTAAACGAACTGCAATACCAGACGGCTTGAAAACGAAGACGAATCCGATGCTTCATGTCCCATCTCACCATTGGCAGCCTGATCTTCGACAACCTCGACCAGGTTGACCTGATTGGGCCCCATGAGGTCTTGTCCCGCTTGCCGGATTCCACCTGGCAAATCTACGCAAAGACCATGGCGCCGGTCCGCGACATGAAAGGCCTGCGGATCCTGCCCGATGCCCTTCTGGACGAGGCCCCGCAACTCGATGTGCTTCACATTCCGGGCGGCTTCGGTGTGGACGCACAGATGCTCGACCCCGTGATTCTGGACTGGGTGCGCCGGCAGGCCGAGGGTGCGAAAGTCGTTTTCACTGTCTGCTCCGGCGCGCTGCTGCTGGGTGCCACCGGATTGTTGCGCAGCAAACGCGCCACCACCCATTGGGCGAGTCACCATATCCTGCCCGCCTTCGGTGCCATCCCGGTGAATGAGCGCGTCGTGGAAGACGGGAAATTCGTGACCGCGGCGGGCGTCACTGCGGGCTTCGACGGTGCCCTGTTCCTGGCGGCGTAAATGGGGTCATTGTTCACGGATTCACCCAGGGATGGCACGCCGGAGAAGCGGCAAGGAAAACTTCTTTTTACAAGTCTTGAGACATTTCTTTGGAACTATTAATTTTTCCCCAGCACCGATATGAAAACGCCCAAGCCTCTTTCTTCATTGCCGCAGATTGAATCCTTGAGGGTTCGGAATTACCGGGCGCTGCGGGACGTGCATTTGAAAAAGCTGACGCGGCTGACGGTGTTGCTGGGACCGAATGGCAGCGGGAAGACGACGCTATTCGACGTGTTCAGTTTCCTGGCGGAGTGTTTTAACTTCGGCCTGCGCCACGCTTGGGACAAGCGCAACCGTTTCAAGGAACTCCGGACGCGGGGGGTGACCGAGCCAATCATGATAGAAATCACTTACCGGGAAAAGCGGGGAGCGCCTTTGATTACGTATCACTTGACGATCGATGAGACGCCGAAGGGGCCGGTGGTGGTAGAGGAATGGTTGCGGTGGCAGCGGAAAAAGCCAGCTTATCCCTTCAAATTCCTCGACTACAAGATGGGCAAGGGGACGGCGATCACCGGGGAGACCCCGGAGGCCGACGATAAGCGGGTGACCTATGACTTGAAGTCACCGGATTTGCTGGCGGTAAACACGCTGGGACAGCTCCAGGAGAATCCACGGGTAGCGGCGCTCCGGGAGTTCATCACCGGCTGGTATATTTCCTATCTGACGCCGGATGCGGCCAGAGGGTATCCGGACAGCGGCCCGCAGGAAAAACTGTCTCGCAGCGGAGACAACCTGCCGAACGTGATCCAGTTTCTCCAGGAGCAACATCCGGAGCAGTTGGCCCACATCTTGGATTCCCTCACCCGGCGCGTGCCTCGGTTGGAAAAGGTGATCGCAGATCCGATGCCCAGCGGGCAGCTGCTGATGCGGATCAAGGACGCGCCCTTCGCGGAACCGATTCTGGCGAAATTCGCATCCGACGGAACATTGAAGATGCTGGCCTATCTGGTCGTGCTTTACGACCCAGAGCCATCGGCATTCATCGGAATTGAAGAACCGGAGAATCAATTGCATCCGCGCTTGTTATACGAGCTGGGCGAGGAGTGCCGTCAAGCGACGGCGCGCACGCAAATGTTGGTGACCACCCATTCCCCGTTTTTCCTGAACGCCATGCGTCCGGAGGAGGTGAGAGTGCTCTATCGGGACGATGAGGGCTTCACCCAGGTAAAGCTGGTTTCGGAGATCGCCGGGATCAAGGAGTTCATGGATGAGGGGGCCAGCCTCGGGGATCTCTGGATTCAAGGCCATTTCCGGGTGGGCGATCCATTGACGCGTGGAGGAGCACCACTTTGACCGAAGACTCTGCTCATGAACCTTCACTTTGAGATATTTCTGGAAGAGCCGTCCGCGGAGGCGTTCATCATGGAAGTGTGGCCACGGATCTGCCCGGTGGAAGCCACGTGCCAAACCCACGCATTTCAAGGAAAGCAGGAACTCCTTGCGCAGTTGCCGGGGCAATTGAAGGCAATGGTCAAGTGGATTCCGGACCATTTCCGGATTGTAGTCCTGTTGGACGAGGATCGGCAGGATTGCGCAGCCTTAAAGACAACGCTGGAGCGGATGTCGCATGAGGCGGGATTGGGAACTCTGTCCGCTCCCGGCAAGTGCGCCCGGGTGGCGAACCGGATCGCTGTGGAGGAACTGGAAGCGTGGATGCTCGGGGACCCGGATGCATTGCGTGCCGCGTTTCCGAAGCTGTCGGCAACCTTTGAAAAGGCTGCCTCACTGCGCAACCCGGATGCGGTCAAAGGCGGCACTTGGGAAGCTCTCG
>JAYWDF010000828.1:0-3454 GCA_043779985.1 Akkermansiaceae bacterium
AGGCGGGCGGTGAACAGATAGAGCAGTTCGACCTGGCCCTTTTCGATCTCGCGGCGGGCGTGGGCGATGTTGTCGGGATCGGATAGACGCCAGTCGGAACGGACCCACGGCTTGCCGGATTGCTGCCAGTTCTGGAAAATGGTGGGTTGTCCGCCGGTGATGCCGCCGGGTTCGTAGATGTCCTTTTTTTCCGAGTAATCGAGGTAGGGAAGTTTCGAAAACGGCACGCTGTAGAGTTGGAAATAGCCGGTGTAACCTTGGCGGCGGGCGATGAACTTGGAGACCTTGTTGCGGATGCGGTGATGGCCCGCGATGATTTCCGGGAGGATCCCGAGCGGCCGCAGATTGGCGAACGGCGAGGCGTTAGGCGCGGCTTTGACGAAGAACGAGAAATGCCGGTGCTCGCTGGGAATGGCACCCGTCAGGATCGTGGGATCGCAGGTGGACGAGTAGCCTAACAACGTCTCGCAGCGGTTGCGCACCGGCAGCAGGTTTTCCGCGAAGCGGCGGCGCGACGCGATCGCCCAGCCGAGCGCGTCCGCGAAAACGAAGATGTCGATGCGTGGCTTCATTCGCCCGTCGAGCCGGTGAGTTCGCCGATGAGCCGGATGAGTTGAAGGGGGGAAAACGGTTTGCCGAAGACCTCGCTGGCACCCTCCTTGCGAAGATTTTCGACCACCTCGGGCGTGGCGCGGCCGGTGACGAAAATCACCGGGACATCCTCGCAGCCGGGGATCTGGTGGAGTTCGCGCATGACATCCGGCCCGCAGATGTCGGGCAGTTCGAAATCGAGGAGCACGAGATCCGGGCGTTCGTGTTTGGCGCTTTCGATGACGCCCGCACCGGTGGTGAAGAAGCTGCCGTGAAGCCGGTTCCGCTGGAAGTGGATTTGATAGAGCTTGGAGATGACGAAATCATCTTCCGCGACAAGGATTCGTTTCATTTTGAAATATCGAGGGTGACAATCGTGCAGTCGTCTTCAAGTTGTGCGCCGTGTTCCCGGCGGATGCGGTTCCTGAGCTGGGTCCAGAGTTCCGGCGGCGGCGAGGCGCGTTGCTCGTCCATGTGATCGACGAACCGGTGCCAGCCGAAATCCTCCTCGCGGCGGTCCCATTCATAACAGCCGTCGGTCACGAAAATGAGCCGCTCGCCCCCTTCCAGCGCGACGAGATCGCTGGTGTAATTGGCCTGCGGGAGAATCCCGAGCGGCGGGCCGGAGGGGTGGAGAAAACTGCGGGTGCCGTCCGTTTTGTAGAAGAACGTCGGGCAATGCCCGGCGCTGGAGTGGTCGAGGGATTTGCCATCCGCCGACAGCCGCGCGATCGCACAGGTGATGAACATGCTGAGGTTGCCGAGCTGGTTGCAGAGCGTCCGGTTGATCGTTCCCAGCATTTCGCTTGATGAGGGAACGTGGTGAGACAGTTCGAAGGCGGTGCGGAAAATGCTGGCCAGCAGCGCGGCGGAGACGCCTTTTCCCATCACGTCGATCATGGCAATCACGAGATTTCCCGCGGGGTCTGTCTTGGCGATGGCGTAGTCACCGGCGATGGACAGCGAGCTATCCTGATAGATCGAAACCTGCCAGCGGTTAGACACCGGTGCCGGCAGGATGGGCAGCAGCGCTTTTTGGATCTCCACCGCGATTTCGAGTTCGCGCAGGTTCTTCTGCGACTCTTCGCGGATGTTGGACAGGTGGGTGTTGGCGCAGGCGATGCCGCAGAGATCGGCGAGGGTCCGGAGGGTGCCGAGGGAGCGCCGTTTGGACTCGGTGAGGGTGGGTCGGCGCAGCGCGATGAGGGTGCCGAAGTGGATCCCTCCGGCAACGATAGGGAAAACGGATCCGGCGCCCACGGAGTGCATGGAGCTGAAGGAAATATTCTGGCGGGACAAGTCCTCGAAGTCTTCCCAGACCGTTTCCCGGGTGAGCGCACCGAGGACTTTCAGGGTGGGATCGGCATCACTTTGGTCGAGATACCAATTGGCACTGCCGAGGAGGGTCCGGATGGTGTCCGGGATCGTGACTGCACTCAGGAAGAATATTCGATCAAGCGGATGCAGCGAGAGGAACTCCCCGAGCGAACTACCGATGAAATCCCGCAGGTTGCCGCTTTCGATTAGATTCTCGGTGAGGCGGTGGAAGACCGTTAGGCTTTCATAGCAGGACGTGAGTTCGTCGAGGATGCTGTCGATTTCCGGGTTGCCCGGGAGCGGCAGTCCCCGGCCGGGATAGTGTTTGATGACCTCAAGGCGGAAGCCATGCGGGCCGCGCAAATGTTGGAGTTCATCGGCGAAATTGGCGATGATGAACAGGCCGCGGCCGGATTCGGCGGTGGGATCTTCGGGCAGCGATGGGGATTTCAAAACCGCTTCAGGCGGGCCTTCGCCGGGGTCCTGCGCGGCAAGAATGATCGCGTCTCCGGTGATGCTCCATTCGACGTGGATGAATTTCGCGGGATCGCTTTTCGCCCCATGGACAATCGCGTTGAAGACCAGCTCGCTGAAGACGAGTTTCCATTGGGTGAGGTCGCTCTCCGTTAGGTCGCCGTTGGAAATGGTGTTGATGAAATTTTGGCGCAGCGCGGGGACGAGCGAAGGATCGGCTGGAATCGTGTAGCGGACGACGCCGGTGGGCGCGTGCGAAAGGAGCTTGGAACTCATGAAAGCGTGGTGGCGCGAGCCAGATCGGCGGGTTTCAATTTCCGGGTGAAGCTGGCGATCGCGGCGGTCAGCGTCCCGGGAGGCAGCGACGCCTGATAGACCGCGTGGATCGCCTCATCCGGATCCGCCGGGGTGTGGCAGCCCTGGCTGTCGGCATACGAAAAGACCCCGATCGGAGAATGCCGGATCACGTTTTGCCAGTCCGGGGCGAGCGTCTCAAACTGCTGCCGGGATCTGGGAAACACGCCGTAAAGCGGCAGCTTCCCCTGCCAGACAAGCGGGAGCCAGTCGATGCGGTTGAGGAGTCCGCCGTCGGGAATGCCAGGAAGGGTCCGGCCGTCGAAGGTCACAAAAGTGTCCGTCGTGCCGCGCGAGCCACCGAACCGCAGGAACAGCAGCAGCGCGCGCAGCCGGTCCCGCCATGGCACGGCGGGCGCGGATTTTTCCAGCGAGGAAACGAGGTGGGGCTCGATCCCGTCGATCCTGGCCCGGTGCTTGAGATTGAGCAGGATCCCGCTCTCTAACCGGCAGTTCTCCAGCGCGGTGACCGGGCCGACGTATGAGTTTGCCGATAGATGGGAATTTGAAATGATGTTAGCTCCGGCAATCACCGAGCCTTGCCCGATGACCGCGTGCGGGCCGATCTCGCAGCCAGGACCGATGAAGACGTGATCGCCGATGAAATACGGCGGAATCAGCGTGGCTTCGGGATGGATCCGGCAGGAGAAGCCGATGCTGACGAGGTTGAAATCCGGCTCGCCGGCCATCCGGTCGAGCCAGGCTCGCTCGATGGCCG
>JAYWDF010000829.1:0-9721 GCA_043779985.1 Akkermansiaceae bacterium
ATCGGCATCCTCGGCGGCGTATTCGGCGAGGACAGTTAGAGGGATGGCGGCGATGTCGAGATCCTTGGAGGCCTTGGTCTTTTCCGCGTGGGCGAAGAGGTCGAAGGCTGCCGCCTCGGGCACTGCCACAGGCTTGGAGATGTCCGCCAGCTTGACCGGGGTGTAGCCCAACAGGATTTCAGAGAGGTAGTCCATCGAGTGCCGGCGATCGGGGGAAATCAGCGTGTCGGCGAGCATGGTGTCGAAAAAGGGTCCGGTGACCTCGATGCCATGGTGATGGAGAATGGAGAGGTCGAACTTGAGGTTGTGCCCGATTTTTTCCGCAGGAAGGGCGAGGATCGTCCGGAGCGAGGCGAGCAGGGAATCGGTGTAGGGAAGATACCAGCCTTCGTGGGTTTTCCAGGAGAAGGCGATTCCTAGCAGCTTAGAGGTGAAGCGGTCGAGGCCGGTGGTCTCGATGTCAAAGCAGAAGGATTTCTGTTGGGCGAGTTCGGTGAAGAGTTGGGCTTGGAGCTCGGGTGTGTCGGCAAGTTGATAGATATGCTCGACGTCGCGGATGGTTTTGAAGGTTTCGAAAAGAGCGGGCTCGGCGGAGGACTCCGACGATATCACTTCAGCGCTCCCGGTGGCGGGAAAGAGGCGCTTGGTGAGGGTGCGGAACTCGAATTCGTTGAAGAGAGCTTTCAAGGCTTCTTCATCGCGCGGAGAGAGAATCAGGTCCTCCCAGGTGACTTCGATCGGGACGTCGAGAATGATGGTGGCGAGCTCCTTGGAGAGTAAGGCTTGGTCCGAGTGGCTCTCGACATTTTCCTTTTGCTTGCCTTTGAGCTTCGAGGCATTGGCGATGAGATTCTCGATGGAGCCGAACTCGGCGATGAGCTTCTTCGCGGTTTTTTCACCAATGCCGGGGATGCCCGGGATGTTATCGGCGGCATCGCCCCACAGGCCGAGGATGTCGATGACTTGCGCCGGGCGCTCGATCTCCCAGTTCTTGAGCATCGTCGGAAGGTCGATGACTTCGTGATCCGACCCTTTGCGACCCGGCTTCCACATGAGAGTGGTTTCTGAAATCAACTGCGCGAAGTCCTTATCGGGCGTGACCATGAACGACTCGAACCCGTCAGGCTCCGCGCGCTTCACCAAGGTGCCGATGATGTCATCAGCCTCAAAGCCGTCCAACTCCAACACCGGGATGTGAAACGCGCGGCACAAGTTTTTCACATGCGGAATGGACGCGGCAAGCTCCTCCGGCATCTCGTCGCGCTGCGCCTTGTAAGCAGGGAAAAGGATGTGCCGCGGCGTCGGCGCGGAGGTGTCGAAGGCGACGCCGATATGCGTGGGGCTTTCCTTTTCGAGGATCGAGAGCAGCGTGTTGATGAATCCGTAGAGCGCGGAAGTGTTGATGCCCTTGGAGTTTCGGATGGGATTCTGGATGAAGGCGAAGTGGGCCCGGTAGATCAGGGCCATGCCGTCGAGCAGGAAAAGGCGTTTCATGGGCGGAGCTTGGCCGAGCTTTCCCGGCGAGTCCAGAAGAGTGCGCGCCGGCCGGAAACGCCTAGCTGGGCGTGATTTCCAGCATCAGCGAAATGTGCATGGCCGTGAGCTCTCCCATCGACTTGCAGTCGCCAAACCCACTCGTGGCGTGCATCCGATCGAGCTCGCGCGCCAGCGTGATCACGTGCTCGCGCGGGGCGATGTCTTCGCGCCGCATGATTCCGAGCAGCGCGCGCAAGCGACCGCTCTCCACCTTGGCGCGGCGGGCCATCTGGGCGTGCTCCTCCGCCACGTATTGGTCGATGCTTTTCCGGTTGAGCACGTTGAAAGCAAGTCGCGTGACCTGCCGGTTCGAGTTGAATCGGAACGCCAGATAGATATTCCCATTGCCCTCATACGATTGCTGGTCGAAATCAATTGCCCGCACCCGGTATTGCACTTCCTCGAAGTCGGGCGTGATGTCGACGACGTAGTTCACACTCCGCATGTCACCGAGCAGGCGAATGAAGCTGCGCTCCGTGAATTTCGTGAACTCTTTGGCAATCCGCACTTTGTTCAAGCCGGGCTGGGGAAGGTAGTCGCGGAGAAACACGTCGCCGGGGACGCCCGCGATGTGCTCCTCAATCAGCGTGTTGCCGTTGACCAGATAGTTCATCCGGTTCGGCGAGAGGATGTGTTCCAGCTCAAGGCCGTAAATCCGCGAGGCGTCCGCCTGTTTGACGTAGAAATAGTCCGAATTGTCGTTGAAGAGGTTCGTGATCCGGATACGAAACGGTTTGGAGTTTCCGAAGTCGCCGAAATCAATGCGATCCACGAGAAGGTGTTCGTGCTGCTCCGCATCGCGCCCGAGTTTCAACTCGGTATAGATGCTAGTCAGCCGGGGCCGCAGCTCCGCGAAAACTTCCGGTGGATACATCACCGTGAGCCACAGGGTCTCGCGGCCCTTCGGATCCTCATACGGAATTGCTCCGCTGAACCGGCATAATTCATCATACACCTTCGGAATCTCCCGCTGCCGGTCGAAGTGATAGAGATACTGCCGCAGGGACTGGGAAACCGGATACTTTGTCTTCTGCCGCGCGATCACGGATCAAGAATGAGGGTTCCCTGCCCGAAAGCGAGCAACGATTAACGGGCGATCGCCACGAGGATGGCCTTCTGGGCGTGGAGCCGGTTTTCCGCTTGTTGGAAAATTGTTCCGGCGTGGAGCTCGAGCACTTCCTCGCTGATTTCCTTGCCCCGGTAGGCGGGCAGGCAGTGCAGGACGATGTGGCCGGCAGCAGCGTGCGCGAGCAGACCGGCCTCGACTTGGAACCCCGCGAACTCCAATTCCTTTTCCTTCTGGCCTTCCTGGCCCATCGAAAGCCACACGTCGGTATTGATGACGTGCGCTCCCGTCGTCGCAGCGACGGGATCACTCGTCACGCTGACATTCGGCGCGTCCAGCGCGGCGAGGAATTCCGGAGGCGGTTGGCAGGAAACGGGCGACGCCACGGCGAGCTCGAAGCCCAGGCATTTCGCCGCCCACATCCACGAGCGCGTCATGTTGGAAAATCCGTCGCCGATGAAAGCGACTTTCTTGCCCTCCCAGGTGCCGAGTTTCTCCTGAATCGTTAGCAAGTCCGCGAGGATCTGGCAGGGATGCTCGTCGTCAGTAAGCGCGTTGATCGTCGGAATCCCGGAAAATTCCGCAAAATCCACCACGTCCTGTTGCGCGAAGGTGCGGATCACCGCCCCGTGGACCATCCGGCCTAACACGCGCGCGGTGTCCTTGATCGGCTCGCCGCGGCCGAGCTGGATGTCGTTGCCGGAGAGAAACATCGGGAACCCCCCGAGCTCGCGGATGCCGACTTCAAATGACACACGGGTGCGGGTGGACGACTTGGTGAAAATGAGCGCCCAGGTCTTACCCGCAAGCGGCTGACCCTCGCGGCCGCGCTGCAGTTTCAAATGCGCGGCGGAGTCGAGCAAGCGCTGAATTTCCTTGGCGCTGAGTTGTTCGATGGAGAGGAGGCTTTTCATGACAGTATTAGAATTCGGACAGGACGGAATGAATGATCACCAGTGCCTCGTCGATCTCCGCTTCGCTGACGTTGAGCGGAGGCAACAACCGGAATGTATGCGGACCCGCAGGCGGCACGATCAACCCGCGCTCCATCAGTTTCGCCACAATGACGAGTGCCGGAGTTTTGCCTTCCGGCGTCGGAATGAGCGCAGGATCGAGGGCGATGCCTAGCAGCAAGCCTTGGCCGCGAATTTCGGTGACGATCGGCAGGTTCCAAGAGCGCACGGTTTCGCGAATCCGCACTTCTTGTAAAATCGCATTCATCGCCAGTTCCTTCTCGCGGATCTCCTTGAGCACCGCGAGGGAGGCGGCGCAGACCAGTGGATTTCCGCCATAGGTCGAGCCGTGCGATCCCGGACCTAGCAGAGAAGACAACGCAGGGCCGCCGTCGCTGACCGCGCGGTCGCTGAGCCAGAACGCGCCGATCGGCACGCCGCCGCCCATGCCCTTGGCCCAGGAAATGCCGTCGGGCTGGATTTCCGGCGAGATCATGCGCCATGCCATCGAGTCGCCGCAGCGGCCGAAACCCGCTTGCACCTCGTCGAAAAACAACAGCAAGTCGTGTTTCTTGCAGACTTCCGCCACCGCGCGGAGGAATTCCGGCGTCGCGCAATTTACGCCGCCTTCGCCTTGGATCGGCTCCAACAGAATGGCGGCGGTCTCCGGACGGATCGACTTTTCGAGTGCCTCGATGTCATTGAAAGGCAGGTGACGGAAACCCGGCAGCAAGGGATCGAACCCTTCCTGAATCTTCGCCTGACCGGTCGCGGACATCGCGCCGAGCGTGCGGCCGTGGAACGATTGTAAAAACGTCACCACTTCATAGCGCTGCGAACCGTCAGCCTGCGGGCGCTTCAGGCCGAATCGGCGGGCGGCCTTGATCAGCCCGTCATTCGCCTCGGCGCCGGAGTTGGAGAAGAAGATCTTCCCCGGCAGCTTGACGTGGTGCAGGTTAATTTCCTCCGCCAGTTCCGCCTGGAGTGGATTTTGATAGAGATTGGAAACATGCATCAGCTCGCCCGCCTGGTGGCGGATCGCCTCGACCAGGCGCGGGTGGCAATGACCGAGGGAACACACGGCGATGCCCATGCAAAAATCCAGATAGCTTCTCCCGGCATCATCCCACAAGCGGCAGCCGGCACCTCGCACCGGGACCAGCGGAAAGCGGCCGTAAGTGGGAAGAACGTGTTGGGCGTAGAGCTCGGGAGTGGTCATGAATTGGCGGGAAAGGGGCGGACCCTAGCGCCGATACGGCAAATGGCAAAGCAGGAAATTTGACGGATCCTTCAGGAGAGCAAGGCCGCCGGCAGCTCCACCACCTGCTCCCGTAACGCGACGAATACGCGGTCATCCGCCTTGGCATCCAGAATGGAGCCGCCGGTGAAACTGCCGAACGCGGGAACAACGAGCGTGTTTTTACGGAACAGGAAACATGGCAGCCGCAGCGAGGTGCGCTTGCCGTCCGGGATCTTCACCACCGGATGCCAGTGCCCGGCAATGTGCAACCGGTCCCCGCTGGCGTGGGCGGGATCATGGACGATACGAATCCGTTCCTCCAAATCAAGATGAGGAACGCTGCGGAGACCCGCGGGGAAGCGCGGAATCTTCACATCGTGATTTCCAACCACCAAGGTGAGAGGCATCCCAAGCCGGGTCATGAAAAGCGCCAACGCCGCTTCCAGCTCGGGCGTGACTCCGGTGGGCGCATGGAAAAGGTCACCCGCGATGACAAGTTCCGCAGCGTGCGATTTATTAGCGAGGTCTAACAGCCGACTCAGGTCCCGGGCGCTGTCGCCTTCCGGTATCGGCAGCCCCTTGGCCCGGAACGCCGCGGACTTGCCCAAATGAATATCCGCGACAATCAAGGTGGCGGTTTCAGTGAGAAAAACGGCGCCCTCTGGCAGAAGCGAAAGCGAGCGGTGCTGTTGGAATGGCGACATTACGGCTGGCCGGCGGCCTGGTTGAGAGTCCGAAGCATCGTTTCGAGACGGGTCGCGGCATCGCCTGCGGGAAGCGTGGCGGAAAGTCGATCCGCCCACAAGGGAAAGGCCATCGGCGTAAGATGTTCCGTTTCCACCAAGTGCATCGGTGCGGATTCGAGGCGACGGATCACCGCGCTGAGGCGGGTGAATTCGAGCTGTTTCTCCATGATCTCCCGTCGCGACTGGACGAGCAGAAGATTCCCCGGATCGTAGCGGTCGAGGACTTCGTAAATCAGCGCCGCGCTGGATTGCAGCTCGCGCTGGGAGAGATCCTTCTTGCCGGGCATCGTCTGCAGGATCAATCCGGACACACGGGCGATTTCGCGAAACTGCCGCCGGGCGAGCTCTGCGGTGTTCATACACGCGACCAGATCGTCCAACAGATTTTCGCCTGCTAGATGAAGCCGCAGGGTGTCCTCGTCCAGCACCAGCCCGCGTTTCCCAGTAAGCGAGAAGCCGTAGTCATTCTGCGTGGTGTGGATGGATTCCCCCGATTCGCGAGAAATCCGGAATGCCACAAGTGCCGCAAGTCCCTCGTGGACCAGCCGTCCTGCAAACGGATAGAAGAACAAATGCTCGCCCTCGCGGGATCGGGCATGCTCCACAAGCAATGACTCGTCATCGGGAAGCCTCGACCATTTTTTCTGGATCACGAGGATCGGCGCGACAGCCTCCATTTCCAGTGACGGCGTGCCATGGCCCTGGAGGCGCCGGGCCACCGCGTGCGAAAGCTCGGTGGAGAGCGGGAACTTGCTGCCGCCCCAGATCGCCACCTGGCCTTTGAGCACTCTGCCGGCAGGCTTCACGGTGGCGGTGCGATCGCGAAACCGCACCAAGGCAAGCTGCCGCCCTCCGAAAACAAACGCCGCGCCCGGCTTGATCCGCGAGATGAAGGATTCCTCGACGGTGCCGAGCGTGTGACCGTTTGCAAACTTCACCGATACCGCCGGATCGCTGGAAATCGTGCCGATGCCCAAGCGGTGACGTGCGATCAACTGCTTGTCGTCCACCGTGTAGCATCCCTGCTCGATGCGGGCCTTGTGATAGCGCGGATAGGCCGCGAGGGCGCCACCGCCATTGGAAATGAATCCCAGCGCCCACTGCCATTCGGCATCAGTTAGTTCGACAAAGGCGTGACACGACTGGATTTCGCGGCGCATTGCCTCCGCTTCGAATGGCGTGCCGATGGCGCAGGTGACCAGGTGCTGCACGAGCAAGTCCAGCGGTCGCTTGAGCGGTGTCCGGCTCTCGACATTCCGTGCGAGCGCGGCATCGCGCGCGGCGGCGAATTCCACCAACTCCAGCGCATGAGTCGGCACACCGACGATGCGTGAGACGCTGCCCGGCTGGTGACCCGAGCGACCGGCCCGCTGGAGCAATCTGGCAATTCCCTTCGGCGAGCCCACCTGAATCACCTGGTCCACCGGCGAGAAATCCACCCCCAGATCCAGCGATGAAGTCGCGACCACGCATTTCAGAGAACCATCGCGCAGGCCGTTTTCCGCATGATCCCTCTCGGCGCGATCGAGCGAACCATGATGCATGGCGAGCTTGTCCTTCCACCGCGGGCGCAACGCCAGCAATTCTTGAAACCAGATCTCCGTCTGCGAGCGGGTGTTGGTGAAGAGCAAGGTCACATTCGCCTTCTCAATCTCATCCGCCACCTGCCTGGCGAGCCGGGTGCCGATGTGTCCGGACCAAGGGAATCGCTCCATCTCCTTCGGGATCAAGGTCTCGATCACGATCGACTTGTTCAGATCCGCGGTCACTTCGACGGATCCCGCGAACGCCGAACCTAACAATGCCTGCCGCGCTTCTGTCAGATTTCCCAAGGTTGCGGAAAGTCCCCAGATCCTAAGCCCTGGAAACCACGCCCGCAAGCGTGCCAGACAGAGCTCGGTCTGCACGCCGCGTTTCGTCCCTAGCAGCTCATGCCATTCATCCACGATCACACAGCGCAGCCCCGAGAGTTTTTCGGCGAAATCCGCATGCGTCAGCATCAGGGAAAGCGACTCCGGCGTGGTGACCAGCGTGTGCGGCAGCTTTTTGCGCAGCCGCGCCCGCAGCGCTGCGGGAGTATCGCCGGTGCGGGCTTCCGCTTCAAGATGCGGTGCGATTTCAGCCAACGGTTCGCGGAGAGCACGCAGGGTGTCCGCCGCCAACGCACGGAGCGGAGTCAGCCAGAGCAGCTGGCAAGCGGAGCCGTTGCTTTCCACCAGCGGCCCGAGGTAAACGGCCAGCGTTTTTCCAAGGCCCGTCGGCGCATGGAGGAGGCCGGATTTGCCTGCTAGATAGGCGTCCCAAGTTTGCTTCTGGAAATCAAACGGCTGCCAGCCCTTTTGGTCGAAAAAGGGCTGGAGCGCTGAGACGTGCATGTCGGGAGGTTCGCGCCGGATCGCCGGAAATCAAGGATTCGCGGCGAGCGGTGATCGCCGCTACCGCACCACGCGTGCGCCGCCGCCGCCGATTTGTTTTTCGACTTCCTTGCGGGTGGCCATCGAGGTGTCGCCCGGAGTGGTCGAGGCGAGCGCACCGTGGGCGGCGCCGTACTCCACGGCTTTCTGCGCGTCGTTGAACTCCATGAATCCGAACTGCACGCCGGACGCGAACGAGTCCCCGCCGCCAACGCGGTCGAGGATTTCGAGGTCGGGGTATTTGCGGGATTCGTGGAATTTCCCGTCGTGCCAGAGGATCGCGGACCAATCGTTGACCGTGGCGGTTTTCACGCCGCGCAGGGTGGTGGCCGCGACTTTGAAGTTCGGGAACTCCTTCACCGCCGTTTCGATCATCGCCTTGAAGGCATCCAGCTCGATGGCGGAAATGTTGTGATCCACGCCTTCCACTTCGAAGCCGAGCGAGGCCGTGAAGTCCTCCTCATTGCCGATCATGACATCCACGTATTTCGCGATTTCTCGGTTCACTTCCTGCGCTTTTGCCAGGCCGCCGATGGTTTTCCAGAGCGACGGGCGGTAGTTGAGATCGTAGGAAACAACCGTGCCGTATTTGTTAGCCGCCTTTACAGCTTCCACCGTGAGTGCTGCGGTCGTTTCGGAAAGGGCGGCATAGATGCCACCGGTATGGAACCAGCGCACGCCGAGTTCACCGAAGATGTGGTCCCAGTCGACGTCGCCCGGCTTGAGCTGCGAGGCAGCCGTGTTGCCGCGGTCGGGATTTCCCACCGCACCGCGCACGCCGAAGCCGCGCTCGGTGAAATTCAGGCCGTTGCGCACGTTGCGGCCGATGCCGTCGTCCTCGCGCCACTGGATAAAATCCGTGGCCACGCCGCCTTGCATGATGAAATCCTCAATGAGATGGCCCACCTCGTTGTCGACGAAGGCGGTGACCACGGCGGTCTTGTAGCCGAAGCATTTGCGCAGGCCGCGCGAGGTGTTATACTCGCCGCCGCCCTCCCAGGCGGCGAAATGGCGGGCAGTGCGGATGCGGCCCTCGCCGGGATCGAGACGGAGCATGACTTCGCCCAGCGAGAGTTGATCGAAGGCGCATTCGGATTTCGGTTTGATCGTAAGTGACATGGTGTTTTTGGTAAGGAGTCCCGTCTTGAGGCGGTCTTCGCTTGCAACCGCCCCTAGAGGCTGGACTGTAAACGCAGAGGGACGATTCAAGCGCCCATGCCCCCATGGTGTAAAGCGTTTGGATTTCCTGAAATGTCGGTAATTGAGGGGACACCCCTCGCTTGGCTTTGGCGCAACTCCGCACTTCCGTCCGCCGCCATTCTCGCTAATGTCTCGCCATGCTCCTTCGCCGCCAATTTCTAATGTTCGCTACCGGCATGCTCGCTCTCGTCGGCTGTCAGGGGAAATCCAATCCATCGGGCAAGGGGGCGGTGTTGCGCGTGGGGATGGACTTGAGCTACCCGCCGTTTGAAATGCAGGACAAGGCGGGAACTCCCGACGGCGTGGGCGTGAAGCTCGCGGAGGCACTCGCCACCCAGCTCGGCCGGCCGCTGAAAATCGTGCCCATGGAGTTCTCCGGACTCATCCCGGCGCTGAAAACGGGAAACATCGATCTCATTCTGTCCTCGATGACCGCCACCGACGAGCGCCGGCAGTCGATTGATTTTTCCACTCCCTACGCCTTTACCGGACTCGCATTGTTAGTCCGCAAGGATTCGGACATCCAGTCGATCGAGGATCTTAAAAAGCCCGGCCGCTCGGTCACG
>JAYWDF010000830.1:0-9709 GCA_043779985.1 Akkermansiaceae bacterium
CGGTCGATTCCCTTCAGCGCCACTCCTAGCAGCTCATCCGCCTTGCCGTTTCCGTAAACGTCGGAAGTCACAAAGGTCCGGATCCCCGCCTGATAAGCGGTCTCGATGCAGCCGATGAAGCGCTCCTCGGAAAGAGTTTCGCCAAAATGCATGAAGCGGCCGCCGCTCCAAGTTCCGTATGCCGTCGTTGTAGGTTCCATGGTGGAAAAATGCGTCTGCCACTGCCTAATCCCGGTGCGCGTGGCGGTCAACTCCAAGCGTCATCCGAATCGACCAAGAATCGGCGCCAGATCTTCCGCTGACTTCTGCGGCCAATCCGCCCGCTGGGTGAAAATCGCGGAATCCAGCGCGCGATGGCTGGCGCTTGCCGGATTTGCAGGAATCGTGGCGACGACTGCACGGATGATTTGTTGCGCCATGGCGCTGTTGACGTGCATGTTTTCAATCACCGTACCGACGTCGACGTCGGCTTCATCCGTTTTCCAGCAATCGTAGTCCGTCACGAGGGCGAGCGCTGCCGCGGCGATTTCCGCTTCGCGGCAGAGGCGGGCTTCCGGTCCATTGGTCATGCCAATGATGTCCGCTCCGATCATGCGGTGGAAATTCGCCTCCGCGCGGGTCGAGAATGCCGGGCCGTTCATGCAAAGGTAGGCTCCGCCGGCGTGGACTTTCGGCGCGAGCGAGCTGGCGGCGGCGAGCAGCAAGCCTCGAAGATCCTCGCAATACGGATCCGCGAAGCCGACATGCGCGGCGATCCCATTGCCGAAAAACGTATGCTTCGCCGCGGTGCCGGTGCGATCGAGCAACTGATCCGGCACGACGATGTCACGCGGTGCGAGTGCTTCGCGCAGGCTGCCGACCGCAGTGACGGAAATCACCCAGCGCACTCCGAGCGAGCGCAGCGCCCAGATATTCGCCCGATGGTTGATTTCATGAGGCAGCAAGCGGTGGCCCACACCATGACGCGGCAGGAAGCACACGCGGCGCCCGGCGATGCGTCCGGTGACCACCTTGTCCGAGGGCGCGCCATAGGGCGTCCGCACCGCGATTTCCACAATTTCTTCGAATCCCTCCATCGCATAAAGCCCGCTGCCACCCACGATGCCGATGGCGGATTCGCTTTCCTTTTCCGTGATCATCCCTCAGGAAGTAAATCATTCAGGGCAGTGAGACAAGATCCACCTCGGGCAAATTTTCCGGGAGGTAGGAAGAGGAGCTTAATAAGGAAAAGCCGCAGCCAAAGTGGCTGCGGCTTGAAGAATGGTCCGCTAGATCAACCCGCGATCGTTAGAACCGGGTAGAGATGCGGGCGAACCAACGCCCGCATCCCTCACGCGGATCATCAGTTGCCGCCCTGGGTCTTGAGCCAAGCTCCCGCGCCGATGATCACCGTGGAGAGGATCAGCGTGGCGATCCCGCTCGCGATCAGGACGTGGGCTTTTTTGCTAGAGCCCTTCCATTCGTGGAAAATCCAGCCCCACATGGTACTGAAGATGATGATACTCGCCATGTGCAAGGTCCACGAGGCGAAGTCGAGCTTGCCCATCTTGGTCGCACCCATGGTGTAGAAGAAGAATTGGAAATACCACGTGGTGCCGGCGAGGGCGGAGAAGAGGTAGTTTCCGATGAGTGGAATCCGTCGGTCGCTTCCGTTGCCGCGTGGACTTGCTGATCCTGTCAACTCCTCGGCGGGAGCATCTGTGGCATTTTCAATCGCGGAGCGATCCTTGCCGTGGGCCGGGTGGCGCTGGGTGGAGGCGAGGTATTCATAACCACTGCGGTTTTTGAAATTGAGTGCGACACACCAGATGAAGTTGGTGGTAAATCCGCCAAGCATGACGACGATCAATTTCGGCAGGCCGGACCAAAGTTCCGGTGTTCCGGCAGCGATCGAGGCCACTCCAATGGGATTGCCGGTTGTCAGGCCAAAGCTGAAACATGCGCTCATCACGCCGGAGAAAGTGGCGACAAGCAGACCCTTTTTGAAGTTGAACTCAGCGATGGACTTCTGCTTCTCCGCAGCGGGCATTTCCTTTTCCTTGGCCGCGCCTGCCAGCGCCGCAATGAGAATTCCAAGCAGACAAACGCCAACACCCAACAGAGTGACTTTGCCTGAGGTCGTGGCGGCGATCTGGCTGATTGTTTCCGCCACCTGGATATCAGGAATCTGCGGGAAAACCTGCTTGGCGATCGGGGGCAACAAGGTGCCGATCGCGGCACAATAGCCCAGCGCGACGCCCATGCCCAGCGACATGCCGAGGTAGCGCATCGCCAGCCCGAAGGTGAGTCCGCCGGTGCCCCAGAGGACTCCGAACATGAAGGTCATGCCCAAGGTCGAGGCCGACTGGCTGCTGAGCACGCCGAAGACATCCTTGGTCAGAATGCTCGCTAGCAGCAGCGGACAAATGATCCAGGAGAAGAAGCCGCCGACGAGCCAGTAGGTCTCCCATGACCATTTTTTCACGCCCTTGTAAGGCACATAGAAACTTCCCGAGGCTAGGCCACCGAGCCAGTGAAAGATCACGCCGAATATTGCATTTCCCATAGTGTTGTCAGTTGGATTTCAGGATTGAGATGGACTCGTAGTTAGGCCCGCTTGGAAAGCACCGAGGTTTCGTATTGTTTGACCTCAGCCAACCAATCACTGCCGGCAGGAACATTTTGCGATTCGCAATAAGCATCCCAAACCGCGCCCCATGGCAAGCTCTTGGTTTCCTCCATCAGCGCGAGACGGGAGGTGAAATCACCGGATTTCTCCGCATCGCGAAGGGCGGCGGGCTCAAGCAACGCCATCAGCAGCGCCTTGAGGGTGTTGCGGGTGCCGATGGTCCACGCGGCAATCCGGTTGATGCTGGCATCAAAGAAATCCAGGCCGATGTGGGTGCGGGCGAGCAGCTTGTTCCGCACGAGTTCGGCGGCGATGGACTGGAGCGCATCGTCCAGGATGACGACATGGTCGCTGTCCCAGCGGACTCCGCGGCTGACGTGGAGCAGGATTTCCGGCACATACATCAGCGCGGACGAGAGTTTATCGGCGATGCCTTCGGTCGGGTGGAAGTGGCCGGCATCAAGGCAGAGCAGCTTCTGATTCTTGATCGCGTATCCCATGTAGAACTCATGCGAGCCGACGACATAGCTTTCGCTGCCGATGCCGAAGAGTTTGCACTCGACCGCGTCGAGGTGGTGTTTCGGGTTGAGCTTTTTCGCGAACACCTGATCGAGCGAATCAGACAAGCGCTGGCGGGGGGCAAGGCGGTCGACCGGAGTGTCCTTGTAGCCATCGGGAATCCAGACGTTGGTGACAGTCGGAGAGCCGAGGGCTTTGCCCATGACCGCGCCTATTTCACGCGAGGCGATGCAGTGCTCGATCCAGAAATCCCGGATCGCCTTTTTGGGATGGGAAAGGGTGAAGCCGTCGGCAGCCTTGGGATGGGCGAAGCAGGTGGGGTTGAAATCCATGCCCATGCCGTTTGCCTTGGCCCAGTCGATCCAGCCGTTGAAATGCTCCGGCTTGATTTCGTTGCGGTCGACTTTTTTACCGCCGAACTCGCCGTAAAAGGCGTGGAGATTGAGGCGATGCTTGCCGGGAATGAGGGAGAGCGCCTTGTCGAGGTCCGTCCGGAGTTCATCCGGGGTGCGGGCCTTGCCGGGGTAGTTGCCAGTCACGGCGATGCCGCCGCTGAGGCCTTCCCCGGAGTTTTCGAAGCCGCCGACGTCGTCACCTTGCCAGCAATGCAGCGAAATCGGGATTCCGGCGAGCTTGGCCATGGCGGCTTCGGTATCGACGCCAAGGTCGGCGTATTGGGCTTGAGCGAGCTTGTAAGACTGGGCGATGGATTTCGAGGATCTGGACATAGCTGGAGTATTTCGGAATATCCTGAAGCAAATTCTGTAGAAAAACCTCCACTGTTTGGCCAAAAACAAGCACGATCCCGCCAGTGAAACGGATCTTAAAAATCGACGAATGGTTTCATCCCGACGGATTTCCAATCAGCGTGGAACGACGGGAGCCTCAGGAGCTCTTCGAATCCCACGCCCATGAGTTTGCCGAGCTGGTAATCGTCACCGGCGGGAAATGCCTGCACGTGACTGGGAACGATTCCTGGGAGCTCACGGCGGGCGACGTTTTCGTGATCGCCGGCCCCCGGGAACATGAATACCGCGATCTGATGGATCTCAGACTGGTCAACATCCTGTATCAACCTAACCAACTAAAAATGGGGCTGCTGGACCTGCCATCCGTGGCGGGGTATCACGCCCTTTTCACCCTGGAACCGGCCTGGCGGTCCCGCCAAGCCACCAAAGGCCGACTGCACTTGAACGGCAAGGAAATGGCCCAGGTCATCGAGCTGGCAGATCGCTTGGAATTCGAGCTGAAAGCGCGGGAGCCCGGCTTCGGATTCATGGCCACGGCGGCCTTCATGCAACTGATCGGGCTCCTATCGCGCTGTTACGGTCGCAGCCCGTCACCGGACAACCGGGCGGTGCTGCGGATCGGCGAGGCGCTTTCGCACCTAGAGCGCAACATCCACCGCGAGGTAAATCTGGAGGAACTCGCCAGCATCGCCCAGATGTCGCAACGCAGCTTTTTGCGCGTTTTCCAATCGGCCGTGGGCACTTCGCCGCTCGCTTGGGTCATCGAGCAGCGAATCAACCGCGCGTGCAGTCTGCTGCGCCAAACCGACCGTCGCGTGACGGAAATCGCCTTCGACGTGGGCTTCAACGACAGCAATTATTTCACCCGCCAATTTCGCAAGATCACCGGCCTGTCGCCCAGGAACTACCGCTTGCGACAGGGGGTGGCGTGAAAGCGAGCCGAACACCTGCTAGACGAGTGAAGGCGTCGCACAGGCTTTCCCGCAGGATTCCTGCGGAAGACGGTTCAAAGGTATTTGTCGGTGACGGCGCCCTCACTGGCGGTGGAGACGAGCTTGGCGTATTTCGCGAGAACGCCGCGGGTGTAGCGCGGGGCGGGCTGGGTCCAGGCGGCTTTGCGCTTGGCGATTTCCTCGTCGGAAAGCTTCACGTCGATGCGGTTGTTCACGGCGTCGATGACGATTTCATCGCCTTCTTCGAGGATGCCGATGGTGCCGCCGCAGAAGGCTTCCGGGGTGATGTGACCGACGACGAATCCGTGGCTGCCGCCGGAGAAACGGCCATCGGTGATGAGTGCGACGTCCTTGCCAAGGCCGAGGCCCATGATGGCGCTGGTGGGCCCTAACATTTCGCGCAGCCCGGGACCGCCCTTCGGTCCTTCCAAGCGGATGACGATGACGTCGCCCTTGTTGATTTCCTGCGCGAGGATGGATTTCATGGCGCAGTCCTCGGAGTCGAACACGCGGGCCTTGCCGGTGAAATGCTCTCCTTCCTTGCCGGAGATTTTCGCCACGGCACCGCCTGCCGCGAGGTTGCCGTAGAGGATGCGCAGGTGGCTGTCCTTTTTGAAAGGATTGGCCACCGGGCGGATGATCTGCTGGCCTTCGGGATAGGGTTTGGCGAATTTTTCGAGATTCTCCCGCAGGGTGCGACCGGTGACGGTCATGCAATCGCCGTGGAGCAGGCCGGCATCGAGCAGCATTTTCATGAGCGGCACCATGCCACCGATTCTAACGAGGTCCGCCATGGCGTATTTGCCGGATGGCCTGAGGTCGGCGAGCACGGGGACGTTTTTCCCGATGCGCTCGAAGTCGTCGATGCCCAGCTCGATGCCCGCGGCATGCGCCATCGCGGGGATGTGGAGGCAGGCGTTGGTCGATCCGCCGAGCGCGATGAGCACCGTGATGGCGTTTTCAAAAGCCTTCTTCGTCATAATGTCGCGCGGCCGGATGCCGAGGTTGATGAGGTTGAGGACCGCCACGCCCGCATCGAAGCAATCGCGCATCTTGTCTTCGGAGATCGCGGCCTGGGAGGAGCTGTGGGGAAGCGACATGCCGAGCGCCTCGATGGCGCAGGCCATGGTGTTGGCGGTGTACATGCCGCCGCAGGAACCAGGGCCGGGAATGGCGCACTTTTCGACGGTTTCCAATTCCTCGTCGGAGAATTCGCCGTTCGCGTGCTTGCCCACGGCTTCGAATACGGACACCACGTCGAGGTCCTTGTCCTCACCCTTGATTTTCGCGCAGCCGGGCATGATCGTGCCGCCATAAACGAAAACCGCGGGGCGGTTCATGCGGGCCATGGCCATGAGGCAGCCGGGCATGTTCTTGTCACAGCCGCCGATGGCAACGAAGCCGTCCATGCCTTCACAGCCGACGACGGTTTCGATGGAATCGGCGATCACCTCGCGGGAAACGAGCGAGTATTTCATTCCCTCGGTGCCCATGGAAATGCCGTCAGAAATGGTGATGGTATTGAAAATGATGCCTTTTCCACCAGCAGCGTCGGCTCCCTTGGAGGACTCGATGGCGAGCTTGTCGATGTGGATATTGCAGGGCGTGACCTGGCTCCAGGTGGAGGCGATGCCGATCTGTGGCTTGGCGAAATCTTCTTTCTTGAAGCCGACGGCGTAGAGCATCGCGCGGCTGGGCGCGCGGTCTGGGCCGTCAACAAGCGGACTGGAGAATGGGCGGGTGGTGTCGTTCATCGCGGGCGGAGCATCTTGCCGATCGGGGGGTGGCGTCAAGGGAAGTGGCGGAAGAATTTTCGATTTGGGATTTTCGATTTGAGATTTCCAGGCATCGTCGCGGGGTGGATTGGATCACGCAGGCGGCGCTGGGCGCGGCACTTGGGGAGTTGATGCTGGGCAAGCGTCTGGGAAACCGGGCGCTGGCGTGGGGGGCGTTGTTCGGGATGCTGCCGGAACTGGACGGGCTCATTTTCCCGTTTTTCGACACGGCCGGGAGGCTCTCGATTCACCACGGGCCGAGCCACTCGCTGCTGGTGATGGCGCTGGGATCGTGGGCACTGGCTCAGTGCTTGGCGAAGCTCTGGAAAAAGGAGAAAATCGACAAAGCCCAGGCAGGCTGGTTCGTCGCGGCGGTGTGGAGCGCGCATGTGCTGGTGGATTGTTTTTCGGTGGACGGAGCGGCCGTGTTGTGGCCATTTGCGCCCTCCGATGTAGCCTTCAGGAATCTGGCTGAGGTGGATGTCTTCTTTACCGGGCCCTTGGTGGTGACGGTGCTGTGGTTGACATTTCTCAGAGATCAGAAGGAGAAGAAACAACGTGGCAAGAAGACCGCGCCGACATCCAAGCGTCGACAACTGTGCTATTGGGGACTGGGACTCACCACGGCATACGCGCTGCTCAGCGTGGGGCTGAAATTCGTGGCGTCTGCCGGTTTTGAAGCGGACTTCGCCCGGCGTGGCATGAAATACGTGCGCCGGATGGAATCCCCCACCCCGTTCAACTGCCTGCTCTGGCGCTCGGTGGCGGATCGCGGAGAGGAATTCTGGGTCGGTTACCGGTCCGTTTTCGAGTTCCACGACACGCCCGTCCGCTGGACCGTTTATCCAAAAAATCAGGCCGCGCTCGCGGGCGTGGAAACGATGCAGGAAACGAAAATGCTGATCCGCCACACCGATGGATGGTGGATCGCCCGCGCCAATACCAAAGGCGTGTGGCTGGGCGATCTGCGTTTCCCGGAATCGCGAACCTGGGGCAGTAAAAAAACCATGGTCGACAGCCGACTGGCCTCATCGTGGCTCATTCATCCCACGGCAAAAGGCGACCACCTGCAGCACGTTTCTCCGGAAAGCGCCTATTCCGGTGATTCTCTCAAGCGGATGGGCGCGCGAATCCTCGGCACTCGCGACATTTGGGAAGCAAACCCTCGTTTGGCCGGGGTCAGCGGAAGCCTTCCGGAGTTCCTTGCGGCGGAAAATTAGCGGCGGCATGGCCTTTCGCCAGCGGTCAAAGTCTTCGCTTCCGTTAGCGGCTGAATGGGCTAGACTTTCGCCAGTGAAAGTCATTCCCGTCTTGCTTGCTGCAGTCATGACCGCGCACGCCACCCCGAGCGACCCCGGAAAAACGGCCATCGATTTCCTTGAAAAAGTCCGCCTCAGGCAGCTCGACCTCGCCCCCGGTGCGGACACCGCCCTATCCGCGCAAACCGCCGATGAGAAAAAGCGCCAGATCTCCCGCCGCCTTGACCGCATGGCGCGCGACCTCGGCGACTCGCCCTTGGAAGTCGGCGAGGTGAAACAGGATGACGATTTCGCCGCCGTCCTGGTGCGAAAAACCGGTGATTTCGATCCCGCGCGTTTGCAGGTCTTTCCGGTGGCCCTGGTCAAGCGCGGCGCGCAGTGGGCAGCTGCGCCGGTGCCGGCATCCTTTGAAAACGTCGGCGCGGGATATGCCATCGCACTGCGCAAACGAATCGAAATCCTCGAAAGTTGGATGCTGCGCGAGCAGGTAGTCGACTTGGAACGACTCCGCCAACAGTCAGTCGATCGGATCCACCAAAAAATCGGAGCCAAGCTTTCCGCAGAGACGCTGCGAGGCCTCGATCTCACACAAATTGGCGAAAAATTCATCGCCGCTTGCGAACAACGGGACTTGCCCACAATCCTCGGGTTTCTCGGCGGCCTAGCCACGCCGCTGCCCGACGATTGGCCCGCTCGACTGCGGGCGGCGGAAAAGGCCACCACCGGTTCGCCTCCCACTCCCGCGTGGCGACTACTAACGGACCCACAGGTCGCCCGGGTGCGGGTGTGCCGGGATGCATCTCATGAATCCAGTCGCCTTTATCTCGCCTGCCTCGACCCCACAAGTAGCCGAATTGAGGTTCTCCACGTCGATCTTAGCCGAGCCAGCGATGGGCTCTGGCAAGTCGAGCTACCTCCACCCTTCTTCCAACTAACGTCGGAGCCGGACGAAACTCCTCAAGCTCACGCCGACGCAGACCTCCGCAATGCCTTTCCCGAACACTGGAGGAAAGCTCATCCGCTGGCACCGCAGACCACCGCAGAGCTCATCCAAAGGGCTCTGATGACCGGTTTGAACGAGGGAGACCCGCGGTCAATCCTATCGATTTGCATGCTCGATCAAGGGCCGGAACCCGCCGCCAAAGCCTGTGTCGAAGCTGCACAACTGTGGCAACAACTCCATGATCCCGGCACCCTCCGACGCGCGGTGCCGCTCGCCTTTAAAGCGAACGAAGCCGCAGCGGTTGGCGTTTTCCAATTCGTCTCGGCTCGCGATCCCGACCGCTTCGATCCGAAGATTTTCTATTTTCAAAATTCCCCGGGCGGCTGGCTCTGGACACCTCATCCCGCGGCGGCCACTCGGGAAGATCTCCAGGCCTGGGCTGACTCCGAAGCGGAATCATGGTCCCACAAATGGCAGCAAAAATTACTGACTAACAGCCCGGTTATTAACTCGCTGCACAGCGCCCCCTCCCCCGCCAAGGACGCCGCCAGGCAATGCGTCGAAGCATGGTTCGATACCACCCGCCGTGGCGACTTCACCGCGGCAATCACCCTGACTGCCAGACTCGCCGGTCCGCAAAGTGGATCCGCCATGCTTCAAAACTTGGGCTTCGAGATCATCGACTCCCAACGCGGCAAGATCACTCCGCAGATTAACGGAATCTATCAAGGAAAGACATGGACCGCTGTTGGTGTGGAAATCAACCGGGGAGACAAGTCGGTCTACCCACTCTATCCGGTCATCCAAACCGATCAAGGACCTCGTATCGTCATCGAGATCGATCTTTTCGCCTCCGGCAACCGCGGGCGCGAATTCCTCAACAAGGCGGCATTCGAGCGTCTC
>JAYWDF010000831.1:0-9702 GCA_043779985.1 Akkermansiaceae bacterium
TTGCGCGCGGCGATTACCGAGCCGGTGCCGCGCTCCTCGCGGCGCGAGGCATCGACCACCCGGGCCTCGATGGTGTATTTCGCATCCATGTCACCCTGCACTTGCTTGGCAGGCGCGGTGTCGATCTCGATCTTCGCCGTGCCGTCAGGGCCGATCGTCACCGTGCGCTTGAGCACCAATTCATCCGGCGTCCAGCGGTTCCCCTGCCACCACGGCGGATTCGGCGGCAGGCAGCCCCAGGATTTCCACGTCGGATGCCAGGATGCCTCGCTACCGCTCCACCACGCACCGGGGCCATAGAGCCAATCCCAGCGCCAGACCGGGAACCATGGCTCGCTGATCGAGCTGCGTTTGACGATGATTTCGACCTTGGCATTTCTCACCGGTGAACCATGGAAATAGGTCGCCTTGACCGTCGCCGTGAATTTGTCACCGAGCCTCACCGGTTCATCAGGGGCCTCGACTTTGACCTCGTATTCCGGCTTACGGTATTCTTCAACACGCAGGCTGATGGAGGCGGCTGCCTGATCGCCGATTTGAAAAACCGCAGTCCAGTTGCCCTGCACGGCATCCTTGGGAATGACTACTTCGCATTCCACGGCCCCCAGCGCGTCGGTCTTGAGGGTTTCGAGTTTCAGCACCTCCTCACCGCGGCCGTTGGTCATCACCAGCGTGCCATTTTTGTTAGCCCACCTGCTTTCATCCGGCTCGAAGTAGCCGACGTTGCGGAGATAAAACTTCAGGTGCGCGGTATCGCCCGGTTTGTAAAGCGGCCGATCGGAGATGCCGTAAACGAGGTCGCGGTTGCCGTTCTCCAGTTGAGGCTGCGCGATGTGATAGGGCTGGAATCCGAAAAAGGCAGGCGAACGGTCCTTCTTACGGGAAATCGCCATCCATTGCAGGTTGTCATCCCAGTCGCCGGGCTTGAGCAGCGTTTTTCCCTCCGCATCCGTGCTCCGGTTGAAGCCCTTGGTGCGGATTTCCAGACGCCGGGCGAGCGGATTCTTGCGTTCAACACTGTCGGCACGGTAGCCGAAAAACTCGATCTCCGCGGCAGCGACCGGAGCGCCGCTCGCGGCATCGGCCACCCACCATTGCTTCACCCCGCCCACGTCATTCTGCACGAGCACCGAATCCACGATCCAGACGAGGGTGTGTAATGAATTCCCGCCCTCGATCTCGCCGCTGATCCACCAGGCACCCGCCTGATCCAGCGGCATCTCAATGTCAGCCCGGCTGTCACGGTGCTTGTCACGCGGGGTGAGAACGCTCTCCCAACTTGCGGTGGCTTTACCGACGAAGTTAGACGGCTGTTCCTGGATCAAGCGACTCGCAATCTGCGAGGGATTGATCCGCTGCCAATCGAGATTAGCAGGATTGCTTTTCAAATAAGCGAGCGTGTCCTTCAGCACGGCTTCCATGTCCACCGGCGCAGCGGTGAGCTTGATTTTCGAAGCGTTTCGGAACACCAAGGGCAGCTTGGGCTTCACCCCGGCGGGCACGGTTTCGACAGGCTCGAAGCGACCCCAGTTGCCGATGATCTGATTGAGAAGCTTCGTGCGCGAGTCGTTGTCGCCAGGGCCGTGCTTGGCGATGGCTTGCTCCAGCACCTCCCGAGCCTTGTCGTATTGGCGGCGATTAAGAAAAATTTGGACCAGCGCATCGCCAGCAGTGCCCCCGACGAGTCGGTTTTCAAAAACCGAGCGATAGAGCGCGATGAAATGATACTCCGCCGGCAACTTGAAACGCCGCACACCGTCGGAGGTTTTCGCCAAGCATTCATCTTCGGCGAGCGAATCCATTTCGAGGATTCCCTTCGCGCTGTCGGGATCCTGCTGACGCCACCAACCGTAGGACGAGAGGGTTTCCGTGCCGAATTGGGATTGCGAAAACCGCGCCCGCTCGGAAATCATCACCGCAGCCATGTCCGCTTCCGTGCTCAAGCGGGCCTGCTCGGCGAGCGCGAAACGCCAGCGTTGGCCATCGTTCGCCGCCGCTTCCCACGAAACGGGAGGGCCATACAGCACCGGGCCATCGCCTTTCCACGGAGCGCCTTCGGTGCCCCCCTCCGGTCCCGGCTCACCCCACTCGGGCAAGGTCTCTAACGACGTTAGCGTTTGCAGCTTCCAGGCCTCGCTTTGCATAAAAACCGCCGCCATCTCGCGCCACGCAAGGATGCCCTCTGCGGCCGATCCTGGCTTACTCACCGCCGCCCGCAGAAGCTGCAGCGAGCGAATGTGGTCGCGGTAGTCGGTGCTGACAAATTGCCCCGACGCCGACACCTCGTCCTCACTGTCCTTGAATCGCCCCCTGCCAAAGCCTCCCCCGCCGCGCTCGAACTCACCAGCAATGATCCGCCCCGAGTGCGGCGCACGGCGATAGATCTCGGCAGCCGAGGTGAGCAACGAAACATTCTCCGGGTGAGCGGAAATCGAGCGCTCCACCAGCCCGTCAAACTCGCTCCAAGCGTTGAGACGGCCCAAGGCCTCAGTCGCCCGCGCGAGATCCGAGCCGGAACCGGCGTCCGAGACCGACATCAGCTTTTCCTCGTAGAAATTCACCGCATCGCGCCACATCCCCCGCTCCACGAGCTTGTCGCGCTCCTTACGGAATGCTTCCGGGTCTTGGGCCATGAGTTTGTAAGGTGCTGCCAAGGCGACGAGACAGATCCAGGTCAAGATTTTCATAACAGTGAGTATGACACCCGAAACGGGCATTCCTTAGAAGAAATATTTCAAAGAGCCTGGGTCCCGGACTTCATCATGCGGAATCCGGATTTTCTGGGGCCATTACTCTCGCGATCCGTGCCTGATTGCATTCACCCTATCGCCAAGCGTCTCTCGGGCTAAGACTGCGCCGATGGGATGAAAATGTTCATGCTATTGGCCAGCTTATGGAAAATTCTCATCCGCATTCTCCACGCTGGAGGAAAGGCTGCTCTCCAGCTCCGACATTTTGGAAGCAAATGCGGTCGTGACGTCGATACCGAGGCGGCTGGAAAGGACAAAAATCCACCAGAGACACTCGGCCAGTTTGCCGCCTAATTCTTTGTCCAGGTCCCCGTGATGAATCCACCGTCCCTCAGCAGCCATCACCAGACGTCCCAACTCCCCGACGTCGGAAACGAATCCTATCAGGTCTTCTTGTTTCGTCCACGGCCCGCCGTGCTTCCGATTCTCAAGCTCGTTGTAGAGCCTTCGAATCTGCATCGAGCGCTCGACCGCAGCGGAAAAGTCCGCCTCGTTTTGGGGTGATTTCATGGTTTGGGGTGACTGCGCGGGGATGTGTAGAGCTTCTGAAGTCGCAGCGGGCTCTCTGAGAATCGGAATGTCCTTCGGTAGCGATAGGAGGCCATCGCCGTGTCTTCGGTGGCCTTACCGCCAAACGGCGCGCGGGTTTGGACTATCAGCGTCCGGGCGTCATGCCAGCGGACCGGGCTGGTCTGGGAATCATCCTCCGCAGTCGGAATCAGCAAAAGGTGCTTAGATTGCGTGGAATACACGAACGTGTCGCGGATGTAGGGACCACTCGTTCGCACGCTGAACGCCACGTAGCGGCTGTCCTTACTCCAGAAAATCCTATCAGCAAAAGACCCGGACTTCGGATCGGGATGCTTGTCCGAAGCCAGGAGCACATCACCGTTGCAACTTACAATCTGAAAATGGGCACCAGCAGCCGCCGAATCACCGACATTCTTGACCGACATCGAACCATCAGGAGATGAACGGGCGACAGGATCTTCCGCGGCCTGGATGGAGGTCAAACCCGCGAGTAGCCCGCAGAGCGCAATAGCAGGTAGAGTCTTCATGATTCGACTAACGTTCACACCGAGTCCACCGACATGTTGACGTGTGATTGACGGGCATTTGGGCGGTCGATACCCATGACTTGATCGGCCGATTGTTATTCATCAAGGTCTTTATGGTGTTGGTCAACAAGTTGGTGGCCTTTCTCCCACGCCGATATTTCGACTTTATAGTAGTAGCCCTCGAGGATGATGTATCCGGGGTCGGCAACAGCAATCGAAACACTATGATGATTGCCCAGGTGATACATGAGGATATAGCGACCATTCCCATGTCTGCGTTTCCTTTGAAGTGGCCAAAAAGGTAACACCCGTCCACATTGGGACATGCCGTTTGTGAAGCAAAGCAATATCTGACACCCGATTTCCGGATCAATTTTTTCAATCGTATAGGAGGGATGCACCCCATGTCTTGTTATTGATTCAATATCCGAAGATTTGATATTTTTCATAAAGGCATCTCACGAATTGACGCCGAAGCCTTAAGGCTGCGACGGGTTCAAGTCTTGCGCTATTGCGCCGGCACGAGGTCGTCGCTTTCCGCAAACTCTACAGCGGACCCGGCGTGCATAAAGAACAAACGCCTCTTCCGCCAAATCTGTGGGTGAAACCGGGATCTAATCGCCGCGTAGCGGCGTGATCCTCTTGAAAGTTGTCCACAACAGGCCAAACAGCTCGCCCCCCCCGAAGGCTACGAGTCCGTTCTGAAAACTCCCGTTATTGTTTCCTGAAGCGCAGGTTCAATCTCACCATCAGGCAGGCCACCAAGCTGCGCGACCTACTCAAATACGATTTGAAATCCATGCGCGCCCTGGCGCTCAAGGAATCCTTCGGCGCCTTCTGGCAATACGAAAGTCCGCGCTGGGGGGGTTGGTTTCTCAAAAAATGGTGCACTCGTGCCATGGGCAGCAAACTCGCGCCCGTGAAGAAGTTCGTCGGCACGATGCGCAATCAGGAGGCCTTGCTGATAAACTATTTCAAGGCCGGGAAACTCTACAACAGCGGCATCGTCGAGGGGCCCAACCTGAGGATCAATCTATGCATGAGAAAAGCCTACGGCTACCGCAGCTTCGATTTGCTGCAAATATCTCTCTAGCATACGCTTGGGGATCTTCCCGACCTAAGTTCGCCCACAGATTCTGCTGAAGAGCCATATTTCTCAACCCATCAGCACGGGGGGCGGAGCCGCCCTCGGTCCGGCGCAGGATGACTCTTACGTTAACCGAAAATCATCTCCTCAATCCGCTTCTCGGATACCTTGCCCAGCAGCGGGATGTCCGGGGCGAAGAGCGAGATGCGGTATTCTTCCAGCGCCCAGCCGTGCGGCCACGAGCGAGGGTCTTCCGGCTTGAGGGTCCAGCGCTGGAACCACGGCTGCCAGAGGCGGCGGAGGCGCTCCATTTTCTCCAGATCCTTGACGATCGGCAGCGAGGAAAGACGACCTAACCGCGAGCGGATGGCGCGCAGGCGGCGCGGGTATTCGCGCAAGCCGGCGAAGCCGGTGCGCCAAGCGAAGTCCTTGCGGAAGAGCCAGGCGAGCTGCTCGTCCAAATCCTCCGCAATCTCGCCGAGGTTGCGGTCCTGGCGGTTGGCGGCGATCCAGCGCTGGATTTCCGGCAGAATCTCGAAGATCTCGTCCATCGACTTGCCGATGACGGCAGCGGCTTCATACCAGTGTCCCCTCGCCTGCTCCTTAAGCGCGGCGAACTCGTCGGGCGATCTCGGAAAAGCCCCTCTCGCGGCGCCTTCCGCGGCGAGCAGGATGAGGGTGTCCAGCGAGGTGCCGCCGGGACCGAGGCGCGGCAGCTCGACCTTCGCCATCAGGCCGAGCGGGAATTTCTTTTTCAGATAGACGACCTGGTCGGCGTGGGCCAGCCACAGTAGCCGCGCGCCGCCCGCGCGGTGGGATTCCGCGGCTTCGGCGGCGCAGGTGAAGGCGCGGACGCCGACGGTTTTCCCCTCGTCCACCAGCGCCGGATAGGCCGCGCCGCCGGGCGTCATGACCCGTTCCGGCAGGCTCTCGCCGTCCCACGAGCTAATGCCCTTGCGCTCGACATCGGCATTCGCGGCGGCCTCGAAACGGACGCGCATGCGGTCGGCGAGCAGCAGCTTCAACACGGCCACGTCGTCGCCCATCGCGAGTTCGTTGGCGTCGTCATCGCAAACCCAGATTTTGGTCACGAGCTCGGGCGGGAGCTTGGTGACGTCGTATTCGCCGACGGGAACGTAAACTCCGTTGCGATCCTTCATGTGCTCGGATAGAGCTTGATAGATCGAGCGATCCTTGGGCGCGAAGCTCCACAGCTCGGCGAAGCTTTCCGCCGCCGGACCGATCGGCTGGCAGATGCGGCGGTAGTCCTTCGGCAGCGAGCGCAGCAGGATTTCCGCGCGCTCACGCAGGTTTCCGTCGGCACCCCAGGCGGGCAGCCAGTCTGTGAGCTTCGGCAGTTGATCGACGTGCACGCCGAGGGTGACGCCGTCATCGCGCTCGCCTTGGGCGGTGTGATAGTAGAGTGAATATTCCTGACCTCCGTGGGTGATGGCGTCGGGGAAGCCCTCGAGGCCGAGGAATTCGAGATCCTCGTCCACCACGTCACCGACGCCGAGCATCAGCACATCCTCGTTTTTCTCCAGCCACTTGTGAAACGCGGCGGCGGTGTTGATGTCCTCCGGGATGCGCTCCTCGTAAAACCGCAGCACCGCTTCGTCACTCCACAGTCCGCCGGGACGCCGGAGTTTCTGTTCGATGGCTTCGATCTCGCCGCGCATTTCCAACACGTGATCGAGGAACTTACAGCGCTTCCGCAGCCCGTTGCCGATGATGCCTTCCCGCAGAAAAATCCCTCGCGCCGCCTTGGGGTCCACGCGGCCGTAGTGAATCCGCCGCCCGGAAATGACAGCCAAGCCGCCGCAGATCACAGTTTCCTTGCCGTAAACTGCGCCCTGGGCTTCATCCCAATGCGCCTCGCCATACTTGCTCTTGCACAGGTGGGGTGCCACTTGTTCGACCCACGCCGGATCGATCCTGGAGACGCGACGCGCCCAAAGCCGCGACGTCTCGACGAGCTCCATGCCCATCACCCACTCGAAGCGCTTCGGCAGGGAAAACAAGCCCGAGCCCGGGAACACCGCGAAGAAACCACCGTTCGCGCTGCGGTAGGATTTCGATTCACGGTCCCATAAGCCGAACTGACGCGGCACGCCTGATAGAAGCGCCTTGTGAACGGTGGCATAGGCCGCCGCACCGGATAGATCGGTGCCGATTTCACCCAGCTTGAGCTTCCACTCACGCTCGAGCAGATCGGCAAGCTCGTCGCGCACGTTCGCCCACTCCATCACCCGCCGTGCGTTGAGAAATGCCGGTCCGCAGTATTTCCGCAGGGCGTTGCGCTGCCAGCGGCCCTTGGGATCACGGAACCGTGCGAGGTCCTGCCAGAGCCGGAGGAGTGAAATAAAATCGCTCTCGCCGTCCTTCCATCGGGCGTGTGCGGCATCCGCCTCACGAGCCTTCTCGGCGGGCCGTTCGCGTGGATCACTGGACTCCAACGCCGCGACGATCGGCAGGACTTCCGCGAGACAATGCTCCTTGCGCGCCTCGATGAGCATCCGCCCCAGCCGCGGATCGACCGGTAGCCGCGCAATCTGACGGCCGTAGTCGGTGAGGCGCTTTTCCCGATCCAGCGCACCGACCTCGCGCAAGGTCCGGTAGCCTTCCGCCACCGCTTTCGGCGCGGGTGGATCAAGAAATGGGAACTCGTCGATTTCCGGCAGACCCAGCGCCTTCATCCTCAGGATCACCCCGGCTAGAGAACTGCGGCGGATTTCCGGATCGGTGAATTCCGAGCGCTCGCCGAGCTCCGCTTCCTCGTAGAGTCGCACGCAGACGCCGTCTCGGACGCGGCCGCAGCGGCCCTTCCGCTGGCGGGCACTGGCCTGGCTGACCGGCTCGATTTGCAAGCGCTGCACCCCTTTTCCAGGACTCCAGCGGCTCACCCGGGCGATGCCGGTGTCGATCACGCAGGCAATCCGGGGGATCGTGAGCGATGTCTCCGCGACGTTGGTGGCTAGAATCAGACGGCGCTGGTTGCCTGGATTGAAAACCCGCTGCTGATCGCCGAGGCCAAGCCTGGCGAACAAGGGCAACACTTCGGTACCGCGGTAGTTGCGACCGTCGAGCACGTCGGCGCATTCGCGGATTTCCCGCTCGCCGGGAAGGAAAATCAGGACGTCGCCATTCGGCTCGACCTCGCCAAGATAGTCTACCGCACGGGCGACGTGCTGCGCCAGATCTTCATCATCATAGGGAGGCAGGAAGAATTCCGCGACGGGGAACATCCGGCCGGGTGCAACGATCACCGGAGCGGACACCCCGTTGTTCGAGAAAAAATCGGCGAAGGCCCCGGCGTCTAACGTTGCAGACGAGATCACCAGCTTGAGATCCTTGCGGCGCTCCAGCAGGCGCTTCACATAGCCTAGCAGGAAATCGATATTCAGCGAGCGCTCGTGCGCCTCATCGAGAATCAGCGCTTCATACTGCTTCAAGTCGCGGTCGCCCTGGGTCTCTGCGAGCAGGATCCCGTCGGTCATGAACTTGATCCGCGTGGCTCGCGAAGTCCGGTCCTCGAAGCGGACCTGATAGCCGACGAAATCGCCGAGCGGCACTTTCAGCTCCTCAGCCACCCGCTTGGAGACGCTTGCCGCGGCGATCCGGCGGGGCTGGGTGCAGCCGATCCGCCCGCCGTCCACGCCCAGCGCTTCGGCAACCATCTTCGGCAGCTGGGTGGTTTTCCCCGATCCCGTTTCGCTCACGACCACGACGACCGGATGCGCGCGGATGGCCGCAAGGATTTCCTCCCGGTGTTCGACCACCGGAAGTTCCTTGGGATAGTTCCATTTCATTTCGCGCCCCGCGGATTCCATGCTGTAATTGCCGACCGATTGCAGGCGTTGGAATGCCATCGCCATGCTGGTTTCTTCGGTTTACGGCGGCGTTCCGCAACTTTTTTGTCGAAGTATTTCGCGACGGGCGGGGATGGCAGGGAAATTAGCATGAACCTACGATGGACGGGAGCGCGGGATCAGGCTTGAGTGTTGCCACCACCTGCCATGGAACGACTCAATCATCTTCTGGAAAACAACCGCGCTTGGGCGAAGTCCATCTGCGCGAACGACCCGGACTTCTTCCGCAAGCTGGCCAACCAGCAGACTCCCGAATACTTATGGATCGGCTGCTCGGACAGCCGAGTGCCCGCGAACCAGATCACCGGTCTGGCTCCCGGCGAGATTTTCGTCCATCGGAATGTGGCCAACGTGGTCGCAGAGACGGATTTCAACGTGCTTGCCGTCATCCAATACGCCGTAGATGTCCTAAAAATCCGCCACATCATCATCTGCGGCCACTACGGCTGCGGAGGCGTGCAGGCAGCCTTGGAAAACTTCCGCCACGGCATGATCGACAACTGGCTGGCCGGTATCCGCTCTCTCAGCCGGATGCACCGCAAAGAGCTCGATGCATTGGGGCCAGAAGCCGCCGTGGACCGCTTGTGCGAGCTCAATGTGCTCGCGCAGGCCCGCCACGTGGCCCACACCACCATCCTCGAAGACGCTTGGGAGCGCGGGCAGAAAATCTCGATCCACAGCTGGATTTACCGCTTGGACACCGGACTGATCACCCCGCTGAGAGCGCCGATCACCGGCCCCGTGGATTTCTCCTTACCGGAGGCAAAAGACGCTGCCGTGGATGAATTGTTGAATTCCGATTGAATAATCCATTTCGTGGTGCATCCTAGCGCTGTCATTAGTGACGGGGGCGTTCTGGTTTCGACGGGATGTTTGACGCGCTGGTTGCACGTAGAGGTTGAACGGTTGGCCTCTTTAAAAAGCCGCTCAAAACAAAC